>CALZFR010000056.1 GCA_945648485.1 uncultured Eubacterium sp.
AAGAGGTCGTAAGGGTAAGCATACCAAGCTTTTCGAGCAGGCAAAGAAGAGCGGATATGTCCGGGTTATGGTGGATGGCAGTATGTATGAGCTGTCAGACGAGATTAAGCTTGATAAGAATAAGAAGCACAATATTGAGATAGTTGTGGACAGGCTTTCTGTTAAGGAGGGTATACAGAAAAGGCTTACAGATTCCATAGAAACAACACTTAAGCTGGCAGAAGGGCTGATGACAGTGGATGTTATTGATGGTGAGCCTATGAATTTCAGTATGAGCTTCTCCTGCCCAGACTGCGGAATAAGCATTGATGAGATAGAGCCAAGAAGCTTTTCTTTCAATAACCCATTTGGCGCATGCCCTGAGTGTTTCGGACTGGGATATAAGATGGAATTCGATGCAGAGCTGATGATTCCTGATGAGAGCTTAAGCATTGATGAAGGTGCTATTGTTGTTACCGGATGGCAGTCGGCTACAGATGAGGGAAGCTTTACAAGAGCTATATTAAATGCACTGGCTAAGGAATATGGATTCTCACTGGATACCCCATTTAAGGATTACAGTGATGAGGTTAAGGATATTATAATTAACGGAACTAATGGAAAGAGCGTTAAGGTACGTTATAAGGGCCAGCGTGGGGAAGGTGTGTACGATATTGCATTTGAAGGATTGGTCAGGAATGTTCAGAAGCGTTACAGAGAGACATCTTCAGACCTTATGAAGCAGGCATATGAGGAATTCATGAGGATAACACCTTGTACAGCCTGCCATGGACAGAGACTTAAGCCATCATCACTGGCTGTGACAGTGGCAGACAAGAATATATATGAGATAACTAATATGTCCATTATGGAGCTGGACAGTTTCCTTGCAGATATGAAGCTCTCAGATAGACAGACTACTATTGGAGGCCAGATTCTTAAGGAGATAAGGGCAAGAATTAAGTTTCTTATGGATGTGGGACTGGATTATCTGTCACTTTCCCGTGCAACAAGTACACTTTCAGGTGGAGAAGCACAGCGAATCAGGCTTGCTACCCAGATTGGTTCAGGACTGGTGGGAGTAGCATATATTCTTGATGAACCAAGTATCGGACTGCACCAGAGGGACAACGATAAGCTTCTTGCTACACTGCAGCATTTAAGAGATCTGGGTAATTCAGTAATTGTGGTGGAGCATGACGAGGATACAATGAGGGCAGCAGACTACATTGTTGATATTGGTCCGGGAGCAGGTAAGAATGGTGGAGAAGTTGTGGCAGTAGGAACAGCTGAGGATATTATGGCATGTAAAGAGTCTGTTACAGGGGCATACCTTAGCGGTAAGATAAAGATACCAGTACCTGCCACAAGAAGAAAGCCTACAGGATGGCTTAAGGTAAGGGGCGCAAGAGAGAATAATTTAAAAAATATTGACGTGGATATCCCTCTTGGTGTTGTCTGCTGTGTTACAGGTGTGTCAGGCTCAGGAAAGAGTTCTCTTGTCAATGAGATTCTCTATAAGCATCTGGCAAGAGATTTGAACAGAGCAAGATGCATTCCTGGAAAGCATGATGGAATTGATGGAATTGAACAGCTGGACAAAGTTATTGATATTGACCAGTCTCCTATTGGAAGAACACCAAGATCTAATCCTGCCACTTACACTGGTGTGTTTGACATGATAAGAGATCTGTTTGCAGCAACTACAGATGCCAAGGAGAGAGGCTATAAGAAAGGACGTTTCAGCTTCAATGTTAAGGGAGGCCGCTGTGAGGCTTGTTCAGGAGATGGAATTATTAAGATTGAGATGCATTTTCTGCCGGATGTGTATGTACCTTGCGAGGTATGTGGAGGCAAGCGGTATAACAGAGAAACACTGGAAGTTAAGTACAAGGGAAAGAGCATATATGATGTTCTTGACATGACAGTGGAGGATGCAGTTGATTTCTTTGAGAATGTGCCAACAATAAAGCGGAAGATTGAAACATTAAATGATGTGGGATTATCCTACGTTAAGCTAGGACAGCCTTCTACAGAGCTTTCCGGTGGTGAGGCACAGCGAATCAAGCTGGCTACAGAGTTGTCTAAGAGAAGTACTGGAAGAACAATATATATTCTGGATGAGCCTACAACGGGACTACATTTTGCAGATGTACACAAGCTGGTAGAGATACTTCACAAGCTGGCAGAGGGAGGTAATTCAGTTATAGTTATTGAGCATAATCTTGATGTTATTAAGACAGCAGATTATATTATTGACATGGGGCCTGAGGGAGGAGCAAGAGGCGGAACAGTTATAGCTAAGGGAACTCCTGAGGAGGTGGCTGCTAATAAGAAGTCATATACAGGACAGTATATTAAGAAATATCTTAAGTAATATGTGGATTTTATTTTCTTGCCACACTTTATCTGGTAGGCTATAATATTTGATATAAAGCGATAGCGGGAAATACTTATGGATAAAAAAAGCGGAAAATTCACTTTAATATTAAAAATAATATTTTTTGTTATGTTGGCTGTATCCTGGCTGTATTTCATTTTTGGTGAAATGATGCTGCCCACAGATGTGCCGGCAGATACGGAAAAGTCAGAGATATTCAATTCCAGATGGGAACAGATATGCAGTGATGGAAGCAGAGTGCCTGTAAGTGTTCCGGGGAGATGTAAGGCTGAGAGGAACGAGCGTATTGTTATAACTACTACTCTGCCTGAAACCATTGAAGATAATATGAGCCTCTGTTACAGGAGCAACAAGCAGGATATTGAAATGTATGTGGATGATGAGTTAAGACAACAGTATTCCACAGATGACGTGAGGGTCTTTGGTAAAGTTACAGTATCCATGTATGTGTTTCTGGAACTTAAGCCAGAGGATGCAGGAAGACAGCTTACAATTGTTACCCAGACAGATTCTTCTTATTCTGGAATATTCAACACTATGTATTTCGGAACTAAGACAGGGATATGGTCATATATAATCAGGAAAAACAGTCTTGAATTATTTGTGGCAATACTTATGGGAATACTTGGAATACTGTGCATTATATATGGAGTTGCCCTGCAGTATTACTATAAGAAGAAGATAGCATTAAGATACCTGGCATTGGGAGTACTTGAGGCAGCCATGTGGCTGCTGGCCAACTCAGAACTAAGGCAGCTTATATTCCCTAATATATCAACTCTTAATGATATGGCATTTCTTATGATATTGTCTATTCCAGCCACATTCATATTCTATATGAATGAGATACAGAACAAGCGGTACCAGAAGTATTATAATATGGTGCTATTTGTTGACATGGTTGTTTATGTTGTGTGTGTTGCCATGCACCTGCTTAATATCAGGGAACTTGCAGATAATTTCAGGTATATGGCGGGCTGCTGTTTTCTGTCAATTGCAATCCTTGGCATCACAACTATCTTCGATATAAAAACAGGAGCAATCAGGCAGTACAGGTTGATTTCATTAGGTATATTTATTGCATGTATGGCAGCTGTTCTGCAGATTATACTGTATCTTAGAAGAACAATACAGTTCAGCGGTGTTATTATATCTGTAGGATTAAGCGTAATGCTGATAGTAGCGGCTGCTAATACCATTGCAGAGATTGTGCGTGGTGAGCGGGAAAAGCAGCGTGCCATATCAGCAGTCGAGGCCAAGACAAGATTTCTTGCAAATATGTCTCATGAAATCAGGACACCAATTAATGCAGTAATGGGGCTTAACGAGATGGTTCTCAGGGAGAGCACAGAGCCATGTATCAGGGAATATGCATTAAAGATACAGAATGCCAGCCGTTCTCTTGTGGAGGATATTAACGATGTTCTTGACCTGTCCAAGATAGAATCAGGCAAAATGAACATTATACCAAAGGATTACCAGGTTGATGATCTGGTAAGTTCACTTGTAGACATGATTACATTAAGAGCCCAGAATAAGGGGCTTAAGTTTAGAGTTAATCTTGATAAGACCATGCCATCGGTTCTGTATGGTGATTATGTAAGAATACGTCAGATAATAACTAATCTTCTGACTAATGCTGTAAAATATACCCGGTCGGGAAGTGTGGAACTGTTAATCAGTGGCAAAAACATTGACGATAATCTGATTATGCATGTGGCAGTTAAAGATACGGGAATAGGTATTAAACAAGAGGATATTGCCAAGCTTTTTGCTGATTATGAGCGGATTGAGGAAAATAGAAACTATGGTATTGAGGGAACTGGTCTTGGAATGAGCATTACACAGCAGCTGCTTTCAATGATGGGTTCTGAGTTAAAGGTCGAAAGCGAGTATGGAAAGGGCTCAGTATTCTCATTTGATTTAGTTCAGGGAATAAGGAATTACGAACCTGTAGGTGATATTTCCGAGAAAATCAGCAGACAGGCTACAGAATATTCCTATACTCCTGCATTTGTTGCACCAGAAGCAAAGATTCTGGTGGTTGATGATATTGAGGTAAACAGATATGTGGTAAGGAATCTGTTAAAACAGACCAAGATACAGATATTTGATGCGGACTGTGGGGCAAAATGCCTTCAGATGATACAGGAACAGCATTTTGACTTAATATTCCTTGACCATAGAATGCCACAGATGGATGGAGTAGAGACACTGGAACGTATGAAAGAACTGGAGAATAACCAGTGTCAGGGTGTTCCGGTAATAGCCCTTACTTCCAATGCACTGACAGGCTCTAGGGAGTTCTATGTCAATGCCGGTTTTAACGACTATCTTTCAAAGCCTATCAGGCAGGATAAGCTTGAAAAGATGCTGTATGAAAAACTTCCTAAGGAACTTACCCACGAATATGAGCCTGACAGTGAAGATGGCGAAGGGGATAATCACAATTCTAGTATGAATGAAGATGAGCTTCCACAGATTGAAGGAATTGACTGGCATTATGCAATGATGCATTTCAGTAATGAGAAGCTTATGATGGATACCATTGAGAATATATATTATACTCTGGACAGCCAGGCTGACAGGCTTGATGATATGGAGAAGAATAAGCTGTTCGGTGATTACCGCATTCTTGTCCACAGCATTAAGGGAATAACTGCTATGGCAGGAATGATGGCAATATCAGGTGTGGCAGCAGCCCTTGAAAAATGTGCAGATAAGTGTGCAGAGAGACAAATGAATTCAGATGTTGAAGAGAGTACAGTAAGTTCGGAAAATTCGAATGGTGCAGAGAATCCAGTGAGTTGGAGAAGTTCAGATGAAGAGAAACTCCATAGTATGAATTCATGGCTTACACAGGAAATGCACAATATGAAGCATCGTCTTGATGAGATATTTGCGAAGAAAGCTCCGGGGAAAGCCATAGAAGATAATAATATTATGCTTGCATTGCTGGAGATGATAAGGATTGATGCAATGGATATGGACATTGACGGACTTGATGAGAAGACAGCACAGCTCATGGAATATGAATATTCTGAAGAAATCTATGATACAATCCTGAAGCTTAAAGCTGATGTTTCGGAGCTTAATCAGGATGCAATAAACCAATCAATAGACATACTTGAAGAGTATTTTAGAAGAGGAGATGCCAATGAAAGATAATGTCCTTCTGGTGGGAAAACTTAATACTACAATAAGAAATATCCACATTATGATGAAAGAACATTTTGATGTGCAGCTATGTACAGGAGATTCATCGGTTGTGGACGGAATGATTAAGCTTTTAAGGCCTAAAATGGTATTTATCAGCCTGACGGATTACGAGAAAAAAGCCCGTAAAGCATTGGAATTAATTGATAAGAAATATTCCCATATTATTGTTGTGATTCTGGGAAACCAGGAAGAATTATCTAATTGTAGTGAATTTATTGATGAAGAACGGTACACCATTATCAAGAGACCAATCGGAATCAAGGAAATGATTAAGGCATGTTACGCTGCTCTTGGAATTCCAGAACAATATCAGGATGGCGGTGTTAAGAAGGAAGAGGATAACAGGAAGTACATTCTGATGGTGGATGACAATGCCGCACAGATAAGGGCAATTAAGGGATGGCTTGAGGAAAAATATAAGGTTCACAGTGTATTGTCAGGATGGCAGGCACTGGAATCTGTTAAAGAAACAAGGCCAGATCTGATACTTCTTGATTATGAGATGCCTATCTGTGATGGCAGGCAGGTATTGAAAAAACTCAGGGAAAATAAGGATACATCTGATATTTCTGTTGTATTTTTAACAGCCATATCGGACAGAAAACATATTATGGATGTAATGGATTTAAAACCTGCAGGTTATCTGTTAAAGCCAGTTGAGAAAGAGCGTATGTTTGAGGTTATCGAAGATGTATTTCGTAAAGAGGAAGATAATAATTCATAACAGACTTTCATATAAGGTTGAAAGACATTTGTCAGGAAATGAGGACAGGCATGATTAAGGGTGTTATATTTGACATGGATGGCGTTATGATTGACACGGAAAGGCAGTCTACAAGGGGTTGGCAGCATGTGTCAGAAAAGTATGGCATGGATATGCCTATGTGGCTTATAAATAAGTTCAAGGGTGCACCGGCACATAAGAGCCAGGAGTATTTTGATGAATATTACCATGGAAGATTTGATTACTGGAAAGCAAGGCAGGAAAGGTCTGATTATGTGCATGAGATAAGAAAGACAGAGGGGATTCCTGTAAAGAGAGGGTTGTATATTCTTCTGGAGGCAATCAGGGAAAGGAATCTTGCATGTGCTGTGGCTACATCTACCCAGAGAGACAGTGCCCATAACACTCTTCATGAGATTGGAGCCATGAGTTACCTTGATGGCGTTGTATTTGGAGATGAGGTCGAAAATGGCAAGCCGGAGCCGGATATATTCTTACGAGCAGCAAGTGTCATAGGTGTCAAGCCGCAGGAATGTGTTGTTATTGAGGACAGCATTAACGGTATTAAGGCTGGATACGCAGCAGGCATGAAGGTCATTCATGTGCCTGATACGCTGGAGATTCCAGAGGATGTGGCAAAGCTTACATCTTCCATATGCTGTGATTTAATCCAGGCAGTTACAGTGATTGACTACTGGAATGGAAAAGAGATAAGGATTGACAGAGAAAGGGTAAAGGATGCATTTGCCAGATATACATCTGTTTACAATGTGGACGACCCTAAGATAAAGTTAAAGATTGACCATACTTACAGAGTGGCAGAGTTGTGCCAGTGTATTGCACAGGATATGGGACTCAGCGATACAGATACGGATATTGCATGGCTTCTGGGAATGCTTCATGATATAGGAAGATTCGAGCAGGTAAGAAGATATGGTACATTTGCAGACGACAAATCCATCAGCCATGGTGAGCTGGGAGCTAACATATTATTCCGTGACGGACTGATTGAAGAGTTCGTTCCTGAATTAGCTGATTTAAAAGGAATGGACATATGGAACACACTGGATAATGCTATTAGATATCACAGCGTGTACAGAGTTCCAGAGGAACTTAATGAAAGAGACAGAATGTTTACAGATCTGCTTAGAGACGCAGACAAAATCGACATCTTAAGAGTTAATTACGAGGTGGGAGTTGAGAAGATATACAATGTGACAGCTGAGGAAGCAAGAAGCTGTACTGTAACTGATGAGGTGATGGAGGCGTTCACTGGTAAGCAGGCAGTATTAAGAAAATATAAGAAAACTCCTGTTGACCATGTGGTGGGACATATATCCCTTGTATTTGAACTGGTTTTCTCTATAAGCCTGGAGCTTGCATTAAGCCAGGGATATCTTAATCGTCTTCTTGATTATCCTACAGATAATGAAACTACAAGGCAGCAGTTTGCACGGATAAGGGAGATTATGGAGGAGTATATCAGGGAGAGGATGGCGTAGAAAGTTGTATAAAAAGCTTGTTTTATGTTGTGGGCTCAATTATAATGAACTCATGCCAAAATGTCTTAAGTAAAACCAGTTTTTGCTGATACGTTCTGGCTTGTGAATTATAATAAATAATCGTAGACACTCAGAAGAAATGAGAGGTAATTACATTGAATCAGGAGAAAGTAATCGTTATTGACTTTGGCGGCCAGTACAATCAGCTGGTAGCAAGGCGTGTGCGTGAATGTAACGTGTATTGTGAGATATACTCTTACAAGACAGATATCGCCAAGATCAAAGAGATGAATCCGAAGGGAATTATATTAACAGGTGGTCCTAACAGCTGCTATGAAGCTGATTCTCCAACATGCAGCAGGGAACTGTTTGAACTGGGTATACCAGTGCTGGGACTGTGCTATGGTGCACAGCTTATGATGCATGTCCTTGGGGGCAAGGTAGAGAAAGCACCTGTAAGAGAATATGGAAAGACAGAGGTCTTCGTAGACAAGACTTCTCCGTTATTTAGTGATGTAAACGAGACGACAATATGCTGGATGAGCCATTTTGACTATATATCAAAGGCTGCACCAGATTTCAGAATCATTGCACACACAGCAGACTGCCCAGTTGCGGCAGCAGAGAATCAGGAGCGTAACCTGTACGCTATCCAGTTCCATCCAGAGGTACTTCATACCCAGGAAGGTACCAAGATGCTTTACAATTTCGTAAGAAATGTATGTGGATGTTCCGGAACATGGAAGATGGACGCATTTGTTGAGAATACAATCAAGGAAATACGTGATAAGGTAGGAAGTGGAAAGGTGCTTCTTGCTCTCTCAGGCGGTGTGGATTCTTCAGTGGCAGCAGCCCTTCTGTCTAAGGCAATTGGAAAGCAGCTTACCTGCGTATTCGTTGATCATGGTCTATTAAGAAAGAATGAAGGAGATGAGGTAGAGGCTGTATTTGGAAGCAACGGACAGTTCGACCTTAACTTCATAAGAGTTAATGCCCAGGAAAGATTCTATTCTAAGCTGGCGGGAGTTACAGAGCCAGAAAGAAAGAGAAAGATTATTGGTGAGGAATTCATCAGAGTATTCGAGGAAGAAGCCAAGAAAATAGGCGCAGTTGATTTCCTTGCCCAGGGTACAATATATCCAGACGTTGTAGAAAGCGGACTTGGCGGTGAGTCAGCAGTTATCAAGTCTCACCACAATGTTGGCGGACTTCCTGATTACGTAGATTTCAAGGAAATTATCGAGCCATTACGTGACCTGTTCAAGGACGAGGTTCGTAAATCTGGTCTGGAGCTTGGAATTCCAGAAAAGCTGGTATTCCGTCAGCCATTCCCAGGTCCAGGTCTTGGAATTAGAATTATCGGTGAAGTAACTGCCGAGAAGGTAAGAATTGTTCAGGATGCTGACGCTATCTACCGTGAGGAGATTGCCAAAGCAGGTCTTGACCATTCAATCGGCCAGTATTTTGCAGCCCTGACAAATATGCGTTCCGTAGGTGTCATGGGTGACGAGAGAACCTACGATTACGCAGTGGCACTACGAGCTGTCAATACAGTTGACTTTATGACAGCCGAGAGCGCAGAGATTCCATATCCAGTGCTTCAGACAGTAATGAGCAGGATTATTAATGAGGTAAGAGGGGTCAACAGAGTATTCTATGATTTGACAAGCAAACCACCAGGGACGATTGAGTTTGAATAACGGACTAAAATGCCGAAAGCCTGTATTTATGCGGGTTTCCGGC
>CALZFR010000057.1 GCA_945648485.1 uncultured Eubacterium sp.
CTCTCTCACCACACCGTCTGTCTTATTGCCAAGACCAATAACGATATTTCTCAGAGCCCTGTCATTCATATCCATGCAGCGCTTCCATACGACTCTTTTAGTATCTATTCTAAGCTCATTACCATGCATTATATGATTGTCGCGCATGGCGGCAAGAAGATTATTAGATGCTGTAATAGCATGAAAATCCCCTGTAAAATGAAGATTAAGATCTTCCATCGGAACTGCCTGTGCGTATCCACCACCAGCTGCTCCTCCCTTAATTCCAAAGCATGGTCCCAAAGATGGTTCTCTTAATGCAGCAACAGCATTCTTACCCATTTTGCACAGTGCCTCTGTAAGTCCAATACTGATTGTTGTCTTTCCCTCACCTGCCGGAGTTGGATTAATTGCAGTAACCAGGATGAGCTTTCCATCTTGTTTATTATCAAGCTTCTTAAAAACGTCATCTGAAATCTTTGCTTTGTACTTACCATACATCTCCAGGTCATCCGATGAGATGCCCACCTTGGCAGCTACGCTTGCAATGTTTTCCATCACTGCTTCCTGTGCAATTTCAATATCGCTCTTTACTTCCATTGAGAGTTCCTCCTTTTATCTCTTATTATATGTCCAGACTGGTTAAACTTATAGTTCAACCGCCTGCTTTAATTATGGTTATTAATGTTTATCTAAATATAATAAATTTTATAACCTTTAAAATCAATATAATTAATTAGAAATATTCGTAATTAAATATTGTTATTCTTAAGGAAATCCTCAAATTCTTCAGTTGTCATGATAATCTTTCGAGGTTTGGTACCTATCTCAGGTCCCACAACTCCAGCATCAGCCAGCTGGTCCATGATTCTTCCAGCACGGTTAAAGCCTATCTTGAAATACCTCTGGAGCATTCCAATAGAGCCTTTCTCCTTCTCAATAACAAATCTTCCTGCCTCAGCAAAAAGCTGGTCTCTGTCAGATTCAGTTTCCTTTGCTCCCGAAGAAGATTCCATAGATGTTATGGAATTAGTAACCTCCTCATCATATACAACCTCCTCACCCATATTGGCTTTAAGGAAGTCTACAACTTTACCAACTTCCTCATCAGAAACAAATGCTCCCTGGACTCTGACCGGTTTTGGATAGCCTGAAGGGAAGAAAAGCATATCACCCTTACCAAGAAGCTTTTCCGCACCATTCATATCTATGATAGTTCTTGAATCCACACCGGATGATACAGAAAATGCAATTCTGGAAGGAATATTTGCTTTAATAATACCAGTAATTACATTAACTGAAGGACGCTGGGTTGCAATAACAAGATGTATTCCTGCTGCCCTTGCCAGCTGTGCCAGTCGGCATATTGCATCCTCAACCTCTCCTGGTGCCACCATCATAAGATCCGCAAGCTCGTCAATAACAATTACAATCTGAGGCATCTTTTCAGGTGGTTCAACCCCTGGATTCTCTGCTGCCATAAGCTTTTCAACCTTAGCATTATATCCCTTTAAATCCCTTACATTCATCTGGGCAAATTTGTTATATCTTACAGTCATCTCTGCAACGGCCCAGTTCAAAGCAGATGATGCCTTCTTAGGGTCTGTCACAACTGGTGTAAGAAGATGTGGTATACCATTATATACACTTAGTTCAACTACCTTTGGATCAACAAGAATAAGCTTAACATCATCTGGGTGAGCCTTATAGAGAATACTCATAATAATTGTGTTAATACAAACTGACTTACCTGAACCCGTGGCACCAGCAATAAGAAGATGAGGCATCTTGGCAATGTCAGCTACAATTGTTTTTCCTGCAATATCCTTTCCTGCTGCAAATGCAATGTTGGAAGGCGCATTCTTGAAAGCATCTGATTCAATAAGTTCCCTGAAATGTACACTTCCCGGTTCCTTATTCGGCACCTCAATTCCTATTGCAGATTTACCAGGAATTGGAGCCTCAATTCTTATATCAGCCGCTGCCAGATTAAGCTTAATATCATCTGCCAAAGATACTATTTTACTTACCTTGACACCCTGTTCAGGAGAAAGCTCATATCTTGTTACTGATGGTCCACAGCTTATGTCTGTAATTGTAACCTTAACACCAAAATTCTGCAGAGTCTGCTGCAGCCTTAAAGCAGTATTCTGGTTCTCCACAGCCTGATTGGCTCCCTTTCTGGCACTGCCCCTGGCAAGAAGGGATACTGGTGGAAATATGTAATTAGTCTTCTTGGCAGCGTGCTTTTCTACTGGAATATTACCAGTATCTGTATAACTTTCCGGCTTTTCTACTGGAATATCACCAGCCAATGAACTGCCTGTTCCTGATTCTTTGCCTGCTCCTGATTCTTCGCCTGTTCCTAATTCTTCCTCCGGCATACCTGATGAACTCGCAGCAGAGTGACGTTCAGATGATATATCTGTTGAATCATCCTGATAATCTGGCTCATATTTTTCCGCCTCATAAGTGTCATGTGAATGTATCTGTTCATATTCCTGAACTTCATGGATATTCACATCTTCAGCTGAAAGTTCATCCAATGGACGTATTTCCTCTGGTTCATATATATCCTGTGAGTAGTGGTCTGTTGTATCAATATCCCTGCCTACATCAGTAATTATTTCATGGATATCCACGCTGTTAGGTGCAATGTTTTCCCTTGGAAGCTCTGTATCAAGTGTAACTCCTCTAGCTTTCCGGCTGATTCTTTCCTTAACCCTCTGTTCCTTCTTCTCAAGGATTTCCTGTTCGCGCTTTAATCTTTCCTGATTCTTTAATTCCTTCTCCCTTTTACGTCTTGCAAGATACTCCTCATCAGATTCAGTGTCATATTCATCCTGTATAGCTTGTCTTAAAGCTGCCCTGTCGCTGGCATGTTCCATATACATATCATAATCCTGCCTTGCAGCCTTAATCATCCTCTGACCGCCAGATTTCATATCCATTATGCCGCTGATGAATGACCTTTCAGTTATGATAATAATACATATAATAGCCAGGATTAGTAATACAACAAATGTTCCCACAGTTCCCATAGGTGACATTATCTTACACAGAAGTCCTCCGAACAGTCCTCCTCCTATCTTCTCATCTGCACATATTTCAAAGAACTCTCCCATAGAAGTATCTTTGATTGGAGGATTGTCAGTAATCCTCATAACAAATGCAGAAAGGACTATTACAAGGGCATACACAGCTGCTGACTTAACCTTTGCCACAGCCAGCATGTCCTTGTTAGAAACCATAAATATAAGTGTTGCAGCAAGTATTATAGGGAACAGATACTCCATGATACCGATAAGTCCGAACATGAACCATTTAATCCATGCTCCCACACTTCCTGCCAGATTAAAGTTACTTAAAAGAAGTATTAAAGAACAGGCAAGTGCAATAAGAATTACTATTTCGTCCTTAAGAGGATTAGACACTACACCCTTCTTTGATGTTCTTTTCGTACTTTTTCTGGCTGTAGAAGTCTTTCTTGCTCCAGTACTTCTTCCTGTGCCAGATTTTGAAGCAGAGGCTTTAGCTGTCGCACTGCTCTTGCGTCCACTTCCAGTTTTAGATTTATTACTATTGGCTTTAGTAGAATTTCCGCTTCCTGCCAAAACTAACTCCTCCATTTCATTGCGTCAAAAAATATTCCATCAGATTAAAATTAACGGATTAATCCTCGTCATCTGATGCCTGTTCTGCATAACCCTGACGTTTTCTAGCCATCTCATCACTCTCAAGATACTCGTCATAGGTTGTAATTTTATCTATCAGCTGACCACTTGGAACTATCTCCATAATACGGTTAGCTGTTGTCTGTATAAACTGATGGTCATGAGATGTGAATAATACAACACCAGGAAACTTAATAAGACCATTGTTAAGTGCTGTTATAGACTCCATATCAAGGTGGTTGGTAGGGTCATCAAATACCAGGACATTAGCTCCCATAATCATCATCTTTGATATAAGACATCTAACCTTCTCGCCACCGGACAGAACCTTAACCTTCTTAACTCCATCCTCTCCTGCAAAAAGCATTCTTCCAAGGAATCCTCTTACATATGTTGGGTCCGGATCTGGTGAATACTGTGTAAGCCACTCAACAATTGTATCCTCTCTGTTAAACTCAGCAGCACTATCCTTAGGGAAATAAGCCATAGATGTAGTTACTCCCCACTTAAATTCTCCCTCATCAGGTTCAAGCTCACCTGCAAGAATTCTGAATAATGTCGTAGTTGCCAGCTCGTTGGAACCAACAAATGCAATTTTATCATCATGGTTCACTATAAATGAAATATTATCAAGAACCTTAACTCCATCAATTGTCTTTGAAATACCTGAAACTGTTAAAACTTCATTGCCAATCTCTCTTGATGGTCTGAAATCAATATATGGATACTTTCTGCTTGATGGACGGATTTCATCCAGTTCAATTTTCTCCAGTGCTCTCTTTCTTGAAGTTGCCTGCTTTGACTTAGAAGCATTAGCAGAGAATCTCTGAATGAATTCCTGTAACTCCTTAATCTTCTCTTCCTTCTTCTTATTAGCCTCCTTCATCTGCTTGATAAGAAGCTGGCTTGACTCATACCAGAAATCGTAATTACCTGCATAGAGCTGAATCTTGGAATAATCAATATCTGCAATCTGGGTACATACTTTGTTAAGGAAATATCTGTCATGAGACACCACAATAACAGTATTCTCAAAATTAATAAGGAACTCTTCAAGCCATGCTATAGCATCTAAATCAAGGTGGTTAGTAGGCTCATCCAGAAGAAGAATATCAGGGTTACCAAACAGAGCCTTGGCAAGAAGAACCTTAACCTTCTCACTACCGTTAAGCTCTGCCATCATCTTATAATGAAGGTCTGTCTCAATACCAAGTCCGTTTAAGAGCTGTGCAGCATCTGACTCAGCCTCCCATCCGTTCATATCTGCAAATTCTGCCTCAAGTTCGCTGGCTCTGATTCCATCTTCATCTGTGAAATCTTCCTTTGCATATATGGCATCCTTCTCCTTCATAATCTTGTAAAGACGCTCATTTCCACGGATTACTGTATCCAGTACGACACAATCGTCATATTTAAAATGATCCTGTTCAAGGAATGAAAGTCTCTGTCCAGGTGTTATAGAAACATCACCTTTGCTTGGCTCAATCTGTCCTGCAAGTATCTTTAAAAATGTTGATTTACCAGCACCATTAGCGCCAATAAGACCATAACAATTTCCTTCTGTGAATTTAATATTAACATCCTCGAATAAAGCTTTCTTGCCAATTCTAAGTGTTACATTATTCGCACTAATCATTAATTATTCCTCCAATAAAATAGTGTATTTGATATTTACACGTAATCTATGTTATTATACAACATTCTTACAGGAAATGTAAACCTTCATATTAATGTAAACAGATGTGTAAACTACAGAAAATTGGATAACTTCCACCAAAACTAAAAAAATCACCTTACAAATTTAGCCATATTAAGTACTCCCCATGCACACATATGCCGGTATTCCTTATGAAACACTGCACTATCATGGATTTTCAGTTTAACCTGTCCAGGGGTCATGCCTGGATTTCTGTACAGAAGCCTTGCCACAGCACCACTCACAATGGGAGCTGCCATTGATGTTCCGCTTTTTGTTGTGTACTGTCCCTGTTTATTGCTGCATGCCACAATATTAGTTCCCGTCACAAGTATCTCCGGTTTATTAACACATTCTTCTGTAGGACCTCTTCCTGATTTGAATTTCACATCATCAAATGCTCCCACTGTTATTACCTTTCTGCTTACACCAGGAATAGTTATTGTACCAGGCCGTGGACCATTATTTCCTGCTGCCGCTACAACTACCATGCCGTTATCCCACAGGCTGTCTATTCCGCTGACAAGCACATCGTAGCCTGCGTGGCTTCCTTTGTTAAGATTCTTAACTGACCCAAATGATACATTCACCACTTTTATACTTAATCTATTCTTATTTTCAAGGATCCAGTTGATTCCATTCACAACATCCTCAATTTTTCCATTTCCTCTCTCGTCTAAAACCTTTACAGACACAATCCCTGCCATGGGAGCAATTCCACGATACTTTCCCCTGGAAGAAAAACCATTTCCTGCAATAATTCCAGACACATGGGTTCCATGACCACTATCATCATATACAACATTCTTTCCATTGACAAAATCTTTAAATGCCACAATCCTGTTATCAAAATCCCTGTGTCTGAAGATTCCTGTATCAAGAACGGCAACATTTATTCGGGGACCATATGATTCTTTAAACAATCTATTATTTGCTTTAAGCCCATCTGCCATATTTTTATTCCTTACATTGATTTTCCTGATTCAATACATTATAATGTAATATATTATATGTAGCGGAATCGTAAACGTAACCGTTAACAAATTTGTCTATTAACAGGCGGAATGGAGTTTTCTATGGATAATAAAAGAATTGTTGTTGCTCTCGGAAGAAATGCATTTGGCGAGACATTCCCTGAACAACAGGCTAATGTTAAAAAAGCGGCACTTGCTGTAGCTGATTTAGTGGAAGCAAAGTACCACGTTGTTATAACCCACAGTAACGGACCTCAGGTTGGTATGATTCAGACAGCTATGACTGAGTTTGCAAGACTTAATCCTGATAACCGCACCGTTGCACCTATGTCAGTATGTGGAGCCATGAGTGAAGGCTACATTGGATATGACCTTCAGAATGCAATCAGAGAAGAACTTTTGAACAGAGGAATATTTAAAACTGTCTCAACCATTATTACACAGGTAAGAGTTGATCCTTTTGATATTGCTTTCAGTGAACCTTCTAAAATTATCGGAAGATATATGACAAAGGAAGAAGCTGAAGCGGAAGAAGAAAAAGGTAATTATGTTGTTGAGGAAGAACCAGGCAGATTCAGAAGAATTATTGCATCACCAATGCCAATAGATATATATGAGATTGATGCTGTCAAAGCTCTTCTTGATGCAGACCAGGTTGTTATCGCTGCAGGTGGCGGCGGAATTCCTGTTTTACAGCAGGGTTCTCATCTTAAAGGCGCAAGCGCCATTATTGAGAAGGATTATACAGCTGCAAAGATGGCTGAGCTTGTGGATGCAAGCACTCTTCTCTTCCTTACAGGATATGATAAGCTTACTATCGAGAAGGGAACAGCCAATGAGAAGGCATTTGACAAGGTGTCCGCATCAGAACTCCACAAGTATATTAAGGATGGACATTTCCCAGCCGTTACTACATTCCCTAAGGTTGATGCCTCAATCAGATTCGTAACTGCAGACCCTGAAAGAAAAGCTGTAATTTCCAACCTTGACAAAGCTCTGATGAGTCTTGAAGGTAAGAGTGGAACAACTATTACAGCATAACCGTAGAATAACAGGTTCAATTAATAATAATATAAGAGGATGAAGCCATTAGACTTCACCCTCTTATTACTTCTGTTCCTGAGTGCTGTTCTGCTCATCATATATTGACTGCATCTCCTTTTGCTGCTGATACATTGCAGAATTAACGTCAGCTACAAATGATGATATTAATATAAGCAACGATGCAAGAATCATTACAAAAAGAAGTGGCACAACCGGATGAACCTTCCTCTTGCCAGGCTTATTGACATTATTCTTGAAATTACTGCTGTTTACCATCGGTGACATAGTCTTCCTCCTTATTTCAAATCCTTCAAAATGTTAATTAGTTCCAAATCTGACTGCTGGACTTTTATATTAGTTGTTACCTTTTCCATTCCTGGTTTTGTAACACTTATCTCCACAACAGAGCCTTCCGGAATTCCTGAAGAAAAAACATCATTTAAAAATGCAACAAATTTAGGGTGTGTTCCCTCAAACTGGCTCATAGCCTGATTTATCTTGAATAATGCTGCTGGATTCATATTCCCTCTTTTCTGCAAGCGTTAGCATCTTGCTGTTATTTATTTCTATACATTCCATTTGCTCATTATATATTAAATTCTGCTTTTTATAAAGAGACATATATAATATATTATAAAAGTTTTATTATTTGGTATAACACCATAAGGCATATAAGAAATACAACATTAGCTACCGTAAATGTAGCAATATATGTTCCATTGACATTTTTGTCTTCACGCTGGATAAATTTAAATGAAATAAGGCTGGCCATTGAAGCTATAAGGGTTCCTAAACCACCCAGATTAGTTCCTATAATCAGCATCCTTATATTATCTGTAAATCCGGTAAGAAGAAGTGCTGCCGGAACATTACTCATAATCTGGCTGCAAAGCACAGCTGTAATCATTTCTTTCCCACTGATAAACCCCTGCAGAAAATCCCTGAATACAGGAATTCTTCCAATATTACCTATAAATATAAAGAATCCGGTAAATGTAAATATAAGAGAATAATCTACATTTTTTATAGTATCCCTGTCAAAAATCAATATACATACAAGTAGTATTACAAATGTTATATAAAATGGAATTATTTTTACCACAGTCATAAGACAAAGGATAAAGAGAAAAGAATACATTCCTATTATTCTCTTGTCTCTGGAATTATATGCTATTTCCGAATTAGTGTTTCTTATATCACCAAGTTTTATATTTCTGTCGATATTAGTACTTTTACTGTTACACCTTATAATAATCCATATAATCAGCATAACCAGGGAAAGAACGCTGTACGGAAGCATTATAAGCAGAAATCCACCCATAGACATACCTGATACATTATATAGATACAGATTCTGTGGATTTCCAACTGGAGTTAGCATACTTCCAAGATTGGCAGCTATAGTCTCCATAACAATCAGTGTAATCATCCATCTGTTTTTCACATTTGGAGGGAGAATGTTAAGTACAGAGATTGTAAAAGGGACAAATGTAAGTAAGGCTACATCATTAGTAATAATCATACTTGTAAAAAATACCACAACCACAAGAAGAATAATAAGCTGTCCCTCATTAGTACATCTTGAAACAAGTGTTGCTGCAACACGGTCAAACAGCTTTATCTTTCTAAGACCAGCCATTACAGACATAAGACAGAAAAGTAAAATAAGAGTACGGTAATCAATATAATTAATATATTGTTTGTCAGGGTGGACAAACAGTGATGATAACAAAGCAAGTAATATTGCTATAGTAAGAACAACATCTTTTTTCAGGCATATTTTTAACCTCATAAGTGTATTTACCATAATCTTTATTACCTCTTTTTTCTGCAAATCTGTGTTTTTTCTGTTCTAACAATTCTATATAAAAAATCACAAGAAACAGCTTAAAACTGTCCTTGTGTTATATAAAAAAACAGGGGTGGCAGGAATCGAACCCGCGGCAAAGGTTTTGGAGACCCCTATGATACCATTTCACCACACCCCTATAAACAAATATTGATTAAACCAACAATATTGATTCCTTCAAAACTTCATACCAAAGTATCTTCATCCGATATATGTCATCCTGT
>CALZFR010000058.1 GCA_945648485.1 uncultured Eubacterium sp.
TGCCCCTTCTCCCAGAGTTTCATGGGTAAAATTCACAGTCCCCCATGAAAACATAGTCTCATTATATTATATAATAAAATAAAAAATGTGTAAATATAACCTTACTGCTTTCTATGTTGCATTATATTAGGAGATGACATATAATTCAAATATCAATTTATGATATAAGATATAACATTTTTATTATATGTCAGGATTGGAGAACTTATGACTACAGATACATACAGAAATTTTATTGCTATAGTTGAGTGCGGCAATATTCTTGCTGCTTCACAAAAGCTTATGGTTGCACAGCCAGCCCTATCAAACCAGCTAAAGAATCTGGAAAAGAACATGGGAACCAGACTTTTAAACAGGGGTTCAAGAGCCGTCACGCTGACTGCTGCCGGAGAGATATTTTATCAGAAGGCAAAAATCATAGTATCAATGGAAGATTCCGCCAAAAAAGAAATCAACGACTATATAAGCGGACTTACTGGAACTCTCAGCATATCCCTTCCCCCAAGCAATCCTGATTCTCTTATGAGAGAGCTTTTTGACAAATTTGTGGAAGACCACCCTAAAGTAAACTATAACATATATGAGGTATTATCTGAGGATGTTGCTGATAATGTGCGTATGGGACTTTCTGAAATTGGTCTCATAAGATCAAAGGTAAAGAATATGGACGATTTTGATATTTACCCATATGAAACAGAATACCTTATGGCCGTTGTATCCAGGAATCATCCTCTGGCAGGACGCACCGTAATATCAATTGAAGACCTGGAAGGATATTCCCTTGCAGTACCCACTGGATGTGTTGAGAATATACAGAATGCATTTAAGGATATAAAAAAGGAAGCCGACATCCGGTGTATAACTTCAATCCGTCATACAGCCATTGAATGGGCTTCCAATTATAATTATGTTGCCATCGTTCCTTTTGGCAAAAAAGATTATCAGCAGCGTATGGATATGAAAGTTCTGTCTATAGAAAAGGACAGATTCAACACAAAACGCTCATTCATAACCCTTAAAGGCCGTGAATTGTCACAGCTGGCAAAGGAATTCCTTGATTATCAGGGAATATAATCAGGCATTTTCAAACTGCGAATTGTACAGGTCAGCATAGAAACCACCCTTTTCAAGGAGCTGGTCATGTGTTCCCTGCTCAACAATATCTCCATCCTTCATAACAAGAATCATATCTGCATCCTTGATGGTTGAAAGTCTATGGGCTATGATAAAACTCGTTCTACCCTTCATAAGGTTATCCATAGCCTTCTGAATCCGCTGCTCTGTTCTTGTATCAATTGACGAAGTTGCCTCATCAAGGATAAGTACTGGATTGTTGGCAAGTATTGCTCTGGCAATTGTAAGAAGCTGTTTCTGACCCTGTGATACATTGCTTGCATCCTCATTCAGTTCCATATTATAGCCACCTGGAAGGGTAGTGATAAAGTGGTCTGCATAGGCAGCCTTTGCAGCCGCTATTACTTCTTCATCTGTAGCATCCAGACGTCCATATCTTATATTCTCCATAATAGTATCTTTGAAAAGCCATGTATCCTGAAGGACCATTCCAAATGCATCTCTTAACTCTCTACGGTTAAAGTCCTTAATGTTGTGTCCATCAAGAAGAATTGCACCATCATCCACATCATAAAAACGCATAAGAAGTTTTACCATAGTAGTTTTTCCGGCACCTGTAGGGCCTACAATAGCCACCTTCTGTCCAGGAAGAACATTGGCTGAAAAATCCCTAATAACCGGCTGCTCTTTCTTATATCCAAACCTGACATGAGAGAATTCTACCGCACCTTTAATTCCATCTGTGCTAACAGGATTCTTTACAACCTGGTCCTCTTCTTCCTCATTCAGTAATTCAAATACTCTCTCTGATGCAGCCGCCATTGACTGAACCTGGTTAATTACCTGGGCAATCTGTGTTATAGGCTGTGTAAAGTTCTTAACATACTGTATAAATGCCTGTATATCACCAATGGTGATTCTTCCACTGATAGCAAGGAATCCTCCTGAAATTGCCACCGATACATACCCCAGATTTCCTACAAACATCATTACAGGCTGCATCATACCTGAGAAAAACTGGGATTTCCATGCTGATTTGTACAGAACATCATTAGTTTCATTGAACTGCTTAATAAGGTCCTTTTCTTTATCAAAAGATTTTACTACCAGATGTCCACCATATGTCTCTTCCACCTGTCCATTAATATGTCCTAAGTACTCCTGCTGTGTAACAAAAAACTTCTGTGATTTCTTTACCACAAATGAAACAAGAAATGCTGAAACAGGCAGAATAACAAGGGCAATCAGAGTCATAAGAGGTGATATGCTTAACATCATTATAAATACACCAACAAGTGTTGCAAATGAAGTAATAATAGTTGTTATACTCTGGTTAAGTCCCTGTCCTAAAGTGTCCACATCATTAGTAATTCTTGACAGAACCTCTCCATAGGTTCTGCTCTCAAAATATTTGAGAGGCATTCTGTTGATTTTCTCTGTTATCTCTCTTCTAAGCCTGTAGCAGACCTTCTGGGTTACTCCTGTCATAATCCAGCCCTGACAGAAATTAAATAAAATGCTTATAACATAGAAGATAAGTACAATTATAAGTATTTTACCAATGTAACCAAAATCCATGCCGCCAGTTCCATTAATTTTATTCATTAATCCTTCTGACAGTGAGGTTGTGGCCTTTCCGAGAATCTTCGGTCCTATTACATTAAATATGGTGGATATTGCTGCAAATATCATAACAGCAAATACCGCAATCTTATATTTCCCAATGTATGCCATAAGCTTACTTATTGAGCCCTTGAAATCCTTTGCTTTCTCAGCAGGCATACCAGGTCCGCCATGTCCCGGGCCCCTTCCAACAGGAGGCTTATGTGTCATTTTACGTTCTTCCATAACTAATCTAGACCTCCTCTCCCAATTCTTTAGCTGACAGCTGAGATTTAGCAATCTGTCTGTAAACATCGCAGTCCCTCATAAGTTCCTCGTGAGTCCCCTTTCCTGCAATGTGTCCTTCTTCCATTACTATAATCTGGTCAGCATTCATAACTGTGCTGATTCTCTGTGCCACAATAATAACTGTAGCTTCGGAAACCTTAGATGCCAATGCCTTTCTTAATGCTGCATCAGTCTTTAAATCCAACGCAGAAAAACTATCATCAAATATATAAATCTTTGGATTCTTCGCAATAGCCCTTGCTATTGAAAGTCTCTGCTTCTGGCCACCTGAAACATTTGTACCGCCCTGGGCAATATGACTGTTATACTTCTCACGCTTTTCTTCAATAAATTCTGTTGCCTGGGCAATCCGGGCAGCTTCTTCAATATCATTATCAGTCGCATCTTCACGTCCAAATTTTAAGTTGCTGGCTATTGTTCCTGAAAACAACACTCCCTTCTGAGGAACATATCCTATCTGCTTCCTTAAATCAGACATTGAAAGTTCCCTGATATCTACTCCGTCTACCTCTATTGAACCTTCTGTAACGTCATAAAGTCTTGGAACAAGATTTACAAGTGTAGACTTGCCACATCCGGTGCTTCCCACAATAGCTGTAGTCTTGCCCGGCTCAGCCACGAAATCAATATCATCAAGAACATCCGCATCTGCATTATTATATTTGAAATGTACATGGTTAAACCTTACAACGCCTTTACACTCTCCTATCGCTTTCGGATTAGAAGGATCTTTTATGGAGCTTTCTTCATTAAGGACTTCCTGAATTCTGTTTGCAGCCACACCTGCTCTTGGGAGCATGATTGACATCATTGTAATCATAAGAAATGACATTACAATCTGCATAGAGTAAGTTATAAATGCTGTCATTGCACCAACCTGAAGTGTACCTTCATCAATCTTATGGGCTGAAACCCAGATAATAAGTATATTGATACCATACATGATAAATGTCATTACAGGCATCATAAATGTCATAACCCTGTTAGTAAACAGCATAGTTCCCGTTAACTCTTTGTTGGCTTTGTCGAATCTCTCTTCTTCCTTCTTCTCACGTCCAAAAGCACGGATAACAGAAATACCAGTAAGAATTTCCCTTGATACAAGGTTCACATTATCAACCAGTTTCTGCATTGCCTTGAATTTAGGCATAGCAACAGCCATAAGAAGTCCAACAAATCCAATTATAACCACTAATGCCAGAGCAATAATCCATCCCATTCCTGCACCGGTCTTATACACTCTGATAACTCCGCCTACACCAATAATAGGTGCATAAGCCACAATTCTTAAAAGCATGACTGTAACCATCTGTATCTGTTGTATATCATTAGTTGTTCTTGTTATAAGGGATGCTGTAGAAAACTTATCCATCTCTGCATTGGAAAAGCCCAATACCTTTGTGTATATACTCTTACGAAGATCACGTCCCACTCCGGCAGCAACACGTGAAGCAACGAGTCCTACAAGAATTGTAGTCAGTGCCATAAGAAGTGCCATAACAATCATCTTACCGCCAGATACCCACAGATACCTCGTCTGGATTGAATCCATATCAAGTCCTGCTGCAGCATCCTGCTTCTTTGCATATGAAATTCCCATGGATTTTACAAGAGTACTTCCCACTTCATCAATCTTTTCAGATGCCTGGCTTCTGATTTCATCTATGGCAGACTGAGACATCATTCCCATAGAAACAGCAGCTGCCATCTGGTTAAGATCCTCTTCACTCATCTGGCTAATAATAATAAGTGGAAGCTGAAAGATTTCATCATACTCTGAAAGTTTTTTGTTACTCTTTTCCTTCAAAGTATAGATATCACCATCCTGTTGATATATAGACCTCCATGTTTCTTTTTCAGAGTCCGTCATCAAAAGCATAGCATTCTCAAATTCCTTTGCTGTAATTGCTTCTGGACACACATGGAGCACACCGCCATTCTGGATTCCTGTATCAATAATATCTGAAGTGTATGCTGGTAAAGACAGGTCACAATATGCCTGCAAAAATAGCAGCAATATAATTACTACACAGGATTTCCAGTATGGCACAAGATTCTTGAATATTCTAGACATGTGCAATCTCTCCTTTTTCATTCTATTCCCTGTTCCGCAGACGCTTTTGCATCCAAGGAATTGCGAGCCAGATTTCTGCTCAAGTTCTCAAATATTAACATTTTTTCAAAGAAATATAAAGAGTTATAATATTACAAATGTCTAAAAAAAGTATAAAGATATAGGTTCAGGCTGTCTGATTTTCAAGTTTTTTCTTAAAATATTTATGGTGTGCAACCATAAACAGTACAAACGCCAGAACAACTGCACAATAGTCCGTCAAAGGCTGTGTCATTGCCAGATTAGTCGGAGTATTGTTTACAGCACTAATAGTAAGCAAAATAGGTATGTATATAATCCCCTGTCTGCTCACAGACAGAATAAGTGCAGGTATAGCCGCCCCCATTGACTGGATTGCATTCATAAATACAAACAGCAATCCAAGAATTGGTCCCGAAGTTATCAGTATTCTTGAAAATGAGAAAGCATAAGAAAATGCCTCATCATTATCAAGAAAGGCTCTTGCCAGGGGAGCTGCCCCCAGATAACAAATAGCTGACATTGCCATACTAAGACAGAATGCAAATCCAAGTGAAAACTTCAGAACGGAATTATATCTCTTAATATTACCGGCACCATAACAATAACCCAGCAGTGGCTGAATTCCTGTTCCCACACCAATAAGAAGCATTACTGCAATCATATTAACCTTCATGGCTACTCCAAGTCCTGCCAGTGCCAGGTCTCCATGTTTTGCCATAAAAGAGTTTATAACAATATTGGAAACACTCATAAGGATACTATTTAAAGAAGCCGGTATTCCAATAGCAAACACACCTGATGCAATATGTCCCCTGGCACTGTACATACGGGGATTAACAGACAGCATAGTCTTCCTGGACATAAGGTGCCATATATAAATAATTGCAGAAAATACATTACCAAGCACTGTGGCAATGGCTGCACCTGCAACATTCCATCCAAATCCAAGAATCATTACAGGGTCTAATACAATATTTACCAGGTTACCAATAATCATTCCCATCATTGCAATTGTTGCCTGTCCCTCAGCACGGATAATATTGCTCAGCATATTTCCCAGAATGAGGAAAGGAATTCCAAGAGCCACAATCCTTAAATATTCAGATGCATATCCTATTGTATCATTGCTTGCACCAATTCCAAGGCATATAGACTCTGCAAACACCATAACTGCCACCATTGACACGACACCTATAACAAGTCCTGTCCAGAAGCAGAAAGAAGATATATGCTTTGCCATCTCCTTCTTTCCCTCTCCAAGCATACGGCTTATGAGAGATGTACCGCCAATGCCAAACAGCATTCCAATTGCCATGAAAAGCAGGAACACAGGTGTTGAAACTGATACCGCTGCCACCATCAGTGGATTCTTCGTCTGGCCAATAAAAAATGTATCTGCCAGATTATATACAAGAACCATCAACATACTTACTATGGAAGGAACAGCATTATACAACACTGCTTTAGGAACAGGTGCATCCCTGAAAATCTGTTGTGTTTTATCATTATTACGCATATCTTCACCCCTGTATATTACTAAATTGAAGTAACATTATAATCTTTATCTTCGACATATTTTCTTTCCTTGAATCATTCAATCACTTCATAATCTTATGGCACACCGTAATCAATTCCTCTGCTGTCTCATCTTTGCCCTCATGAAGGTCGTTAACCACACACTCTCTTATATGATTTGCTATAAGCACTTTATTAAAACTGTTGAGAGCCGAGTTAATGGCTGATACCTGAACAAGAATATCCGGACAGTATGCATCATTTTCCAGCATATTCTTAACTCCTCTTACCTGCCCTTCAATTCTGCTCAGTCTGTTCATCAGATCCTTATATTCCTTCTCCGTCCTCTTTTTAGTCTTCCCACATGAGCAATTTGTATTATCCATATCAATACTCCTTTAGAAATATATACCCCATCGGGGTATGTGTTATAAAGATAATACACTGGTTCTTCATACATGTCAACATGAATATCCACATTTTTTCTAAATTGACCTCTATTCAAAAAAATAGTATAATTGTAAAAAATGTGGGCGGAGGAAATCCTTATATGAAAAATTGGAAATTAAGCAAAAAAATTGCACTTGGTATTATGTGCATCGTTGTCCTGTGTATGTGCATGCTATACATAACAGCCAACGGAATATTAAAAACACTTATAAATAATTCTGAACGTAAACATATGCAGGACAATCTTCAATCCCAGACCAGAATGATTGAAGAATATGTTGCACGACAAGAATCAATTCTTACGGCATACAGCAAAACTCCTGCAATAAAAGAGGCATTAAAAGATCCAACTAATACAGAGAAAATTGCCTCTGCACAGGAATATACAAAAAGCTACTTTTCTGAACTTGAAAACTGGGAAGGAATATATGTAAGCGAGTGGAACAGCCATGTTATCGTTCATTCTACTCCTAGTGTAGTAGGTATGACCACAAGAACAGGCGACGGGTTAAAAGCTCTGCAGAATGAGATTTCTTCAAGAAACGGATTATACAATGCAGGAATTATTGTATCGCCTGCTTCCGGCAAGCTAATTCTGTCAATGTACTGTCCTGTTTTTGACACTAACGGCAGCACAATAGTGGGATATGTTGGTGGCGGACCATTTGTTGAAGATCTTGAGCAGACTTTGAGCAAGTTACTAAATAATGAGAGTACATCAAAATATTATATGATTAATGCACAAGATTGTATATATATCACAGCAGAGGATCGTTCCCTCATAGCATCTGAAATCAAAGACGATATGCTCCTAAATATTTTAGAACAGATTAAGTCTGGCAAACTCTCCGGAGAGTTAAGATATACTGTAGATTCCCAAAAATATATTGCCAGCTATCACGCAATTGAAGAACACGGATGGGCTGTTGTTTCATATGACAGTGAGAGTAATATATATGCAATGGCAAACAAGAACATGCTTATTCTTGCCATAATATGTGCATTCTTTGTTCTTGTAATCAGTGTATTGGCATTTATTATGGTATACATAAGCATGAAACCATTGAAGTATGTCAGGGAGGCGATTGTCAATCTCAGTAGACTCAATCTAAACAAACATGATAAGTTGACACCATGGATTGGCAGAACCAATGAGATTGGCAAAATAGCCACTTCATTAGACTCACTGTATGACACAATGCATGATATTGTTAATACTCTGTCAAACTGTTCAGATTCCCTTAATAACACTGCTACTGCCATGCAAAACTCTTCCGATATATTAATAAGCTGTATTAATGACAACTCCACAGCAACCACTACATATGCAAAGAGGGCGGAGGAAATAGACACTACAGTACGTGAGGTGGCCAAAGAGATAACCATAATGACAGACGTTGTCTCAAATGTTGAAGAAAAAATTACTCATGGTAATGAACATAGCGCTCAATTACTTTCAAAAATAGAACAAATGCATCATCTTGCAGCGTCAACATTAGAAAATACCAACAAACAGATTATTAGGAATCAGAAATCCATTGAACAGGCAATCAGTGAATTACAGTCATTAATGAAAATTGATGAAATGGCATCCCAGATACTTGACATAACAAGCCAGACCAACCTTCTTTCTCTCAATGCTTCTATCGAAGCTGCTAGAGCAGGTGAAGCAGGAAAAGGATTTGCCGTTGTTGCTTCAGAGATAGGCAATCTTGCTACAAGTTCATCCGAAACAGCTACACAGATTCAGAATATCTGTACCGAAACACGAACTAATATTGCTAATGTAAAAACATGTTTTGACCAGATTATTTTATTTTTACAAAATGATGTTCAAAACCAGTTTACAGAACTTTCCAATGCTACAGAAGATTACTATAGTTCAATTAAGGATATCCAGGAAATTATTGCAAATATATCAGAAGCATCAAAGATATTTTCAAGTACTGTACAGAATATTCATTCTCAGATACAGAATGTATCCCATATGCCATCTGATGGCAATGTTAACATTCAAGATATTATTGACAAAGCAAATCTTACATCTGAGACTGCTGAATCTATGTCAGTCATTGTAAACAAAAACACAGAAAACGCAAATGAGATTGTTGACATCATTAATCGTTTTTCATAATAATTATACTTAAATATTATCAGACACCCTCTCCACAGAGTAAATTCTGACGCTCCCTGAAAATAAAAACAGCGTGGTACGGTGGCTTTGCCTGACTAAAAGGCATAGCCACCGTACCACGCTGTTCCAATTAAAAAAATCAGCAGAATTTACTCCTGTG
>CALZFR010000059.1 GCA_945648485.1 uncultured Eubacterium sp.
AGGAATCGCCTGTGGTGGAGTATTTTACAAGGAATAAGGTAAAGGATTTCAGCACTAAGAAGAAGATGCGTTTTATATACCAGCTTCTTCTTCGTTCCGCATCTTTATATCAGGCATATCTTCGTGGCATTGATAAGAAGAGGATAGAGATTGAAGAAAGAGCTGGTAAGGATACTAAAGATAGTGATATTATTGACCTTCATGAATTGGAGTCAACACTTGTATACTTTGCTACTTCCCTTCGTTCCAACAGCATTGTCCTGGAACGTTTGAGGAGATACAAGAGAATTGAACAGTACCCGGAGGATATGGAACTTCTTGAGGATGCCATGGTAGAGTACCAGCAGGCCATTGAGATGACAGTTATATACAGGGATATTGTAGATGGTACAAGAGAACTGCTTTCATCTGTTATGGATAACAAGCTGAACAATGTAATGAAGTATCTTACTTCTATCACACTTGTTATGGCTATTCCTACAATTATTTCAGGTATTTACGGAATGAATGTGGCGGAGGAGTGGATGCCTTTTGCCCAGGTTCCCTTTGGATTTGAGATTATATGTGGAATTATAGTTGTTATATGCATTATTACTATGTGGATATTGAAAAAGAAACGAATGTTATAGGATGTGTGCTGGATAATTATACAGCCACAGTTACAGGTAAGAATTAAATTGAATAACAACTGAGTAAGACAAAGGGGTCTTATACCGCATCTACTGGTATAAGACCCCATTTGTGTATATGAATTAAAACATGATTATTTGTAAATTTCCTGCCAGCGTGAAACCATTTCCATGGCTTCAGCTTCAGATGGAACCTTTGTCACAATAACACCATCAAGATAGATTTCGTATACTGGAAACTTCTTAACTGAATCCCCGTGTGACACAATAACCTTGTTTAATTTAACTCTTTCCATTAGATAAAACCCCTCCCAAAACTGAAATAATAATTCCGCCGTTTGCATTGCAAACCAACAATATGTAGTATGATAACATGTTTTAACAAAAAAAGAAACACATTATCTTGTATTGGTACCAAAGTACTATTATTTCGAAAAATGTATTGCAAAAGGCTTAAGCATTTGCTATAATGAAACCAAATTTGGTTGTTCGTGATTTGTAATGATATGGGGTGTAAGTCTATGAAATATAGTTATAACAAGGATAAAGAAGAATATCTAGAAGCTATTGCAGCAGGAGAAGAGATTGAGCATATGTTAGTTTCATTTGATGAGAATTATAATGTTTACGTTTCAAACAAAAGATTTAACGCTTATCTTAATCTGGATGAGAAGAAGACGTACAATATTCTTGATTTCATCCATCCGGAGGATGCAGACAGATTCAAGAGATTAGTTAAAGATGGTGAAAAGCATGATGGCGGGGAAGTGGTCCGTGTGAAGGTGGATAAGGATTACCGCTCATGCCTTGTTACCTTTAATAGCTATAATACCCATGAGAAAGGCTGCATGAATGAGATATTTGAGTTTATTGACATTGTTCAGGCAGTGGACTTCTATGACAGATCTATAAATGACATTGCCAGGACAAGGCTTATCTTAGGCTTGTCAGATGAAGTGCTGTTTACATATACCAAGAAGAATAATACATTTACCCTGTTTTACTATGATGAGTACAGGAAAGTTGTAATATATAAGGGAGACCTTGACGAGTGGAAGCAGCAGGTGATGGATAGTGTCCATGATGATGAGAAAGCAATGTTTGACACATTTATCCTTGACCTTAAGAGCTACCTTCAGAGCTTTTCAGTAAGGCTTACAAGCTCCCTGTTTACAGTTGACGAGGCAGAGGACACAAGAGTTCTTGTTGGCGCACTGTTTACAAGAGCAAAGGGTGAGAAGATGATAGTGGGAAGAGCTGTCAGGGATGGAAAGAGCAGTTCTTTGGTTTCAGAGGAGCTTGCCGGAGAACTTACAGTTGATTCTCTTACAGATGTATTTAATAAGCGCACTATTACTGAATATGCCAAGAAGAGACTGGTGGAGGAGAAGGAGAATAAAGTAGTTATTGCTATCCTCGACCTGGATCATTTTAAGTCAGTTAATGACTCATTTGGACATATGGTAGGTGATAAGGTCCTTGCAAGAGCAGGAAGAAGACTTAAGGAGATTGTTGGTACAGACGGAGTAGTAGGAAGAATTGGTGGAGATGAGTTCATGATTGTCTTTACCGGACTTAACGATGATTTGTCATTAAGATCAATGCTCAGGGCAATCAGAACACAGATTAAGTGGGAGTTTGCCGAGGATTTTGAGGGACTTTCAATTACATGTTCTATTGGTGCTTCGATTTTCCCTACTAACGGCACAGATTATGATGATTTGTTCAACAAGGCTGACTGCTGCCTCTATATTGCCAAGGAGAAGGGCAGAGACAGATATGTATTCTTCAGGGATGAGATGCACAGGGCTGAGTACGAGGCAACTCTTAATGGCAATGAGATAAAGGCTCTCAATAATAACCGTGAGATAAGAGAACTTCATTATGTAAGCAAGTTTATGCAGATGGCTACCCAGAATAAGGAAGAGGCTATTAAGGATGCCATTGTGCATATGGTAAACAGCTTTGGCGTAGATAATATATCTGTGTACTATGGAGAGAAGTTCCACAGGATTTTCTATTATGGTAAGGATATTATCAATGGCGATGATGGAAGATTTGTTGGCTGGAAAGAGTATTCAAAGCTTATGGCGGAGAATTCCAACTGTGCTGATATGGGATTCGTCAGCCACAATAGAGAGCATTATCCAAAACTTTGCCGTTTCTTGAAGGAGTCAGGAATATCATCAACTATCCAGTGTGCCATTGTGGATGGTGAACAGATTAAAGGGGCAATTGCCTTTAACAAATGTAAATCAGAGGAAGCACAGTGGGCTAACTACGAAGTTGATTGTGCCTCTATTCTGGCATCTTATATCGGTATGCTTTGTGTGAATGGCACCTCTGATGTTCTTAAGAATGCAGAGTATAACATGGCTTTAAACGGTAGCAACTAATTTATAAAAATATAAAGCACAATATCTAGTTGTGTATTGACTACTACCACAATATATTGTATAATCAACCTTGCTGGTGAAACTTTATCCCAGCAAGGTTTCTTTTTTGTTAATAATGGAAAGATATGAGGGGCAAAAGGTATTTTGCTCTCATTTGATACATTATATTTTTAAAAATCTGGGGAGGTAAATGGGGTAATATGAAGATTATTAAGAGAAGCGGAACGGAGGTTAACTTTGACATTGCCAAGATTATGGCAGCTGTAACAAAGGCAAACAATGAGGTTGTTCACAACGAAAGACTGTCAGATGAACAGATTGAGATTATAAGCAGGAATGTAGAGAATATATGTAAAGAGATGAACAGATCCTTAAGTGTGGAAGAAATACAGGATCTTGTTGAGAATCAGATTATGAATTTCCGTGCTTTCTCCGTTGCCAGAAAGTACATTACATACAGATATAAGAGAGCATTAGTGCGTAAGTCAAATTCTACAGATGAGCAGATTTTAAGCCTCCTTGAGTGTAATAACGAGGAGGTTAAGCAGGAGAATTCTAACAAGAATCCTACAGTAAACAGTGTCCAGAGAGATTATATGGCTGGCGAGGTAAGCAAGGATATTACCAAGAGACTCCTGCTTCCACAAGATATTGTAGATGCACATGAGCAGGGACTTATACATTTCCATGATGCAGATTATTTTGCGCAGCATATGCACAACTGCTGCCTTGTTAATCTTGAGGATATGCTTCAGAATGGAACAGTAATCAGTGAGACTATGCTTGAGAAACCAAAGAGTTTCTCTACAGCATGTAATATTGCAACTCAGGCCATTGCACAGATAGCAAGTTCACAGTATGGCGGACAGAGTATCAGCCTTTCTCATCTGGCACCATTTGTTCAGGTAAGCCGTGAAAAGTTCAGAAGAAAGGTTAGAGAGGAATTCGAGACAGCAGGTATTCAGTGCAGTGATGACAAGATTAATGAAGTTGCAGAGATGCGTGTCAGAGAAGAGATTAAGAATGGTGTACAGATGATACAATATCAGGTTATTACTCTTATGACCACTAACGGACAGGCTCCGTTTGTAACTGTATTTATGTATCTTAATGAGGTGCCTGATGGACAGCTTAAGGATGACCTTGCCCTTGTTATTGAGGAAATGCTTAAGCAGAGAATCCAGGGCGTTAAGAATGAGCAGGGTGTGTGGATTACACCAGCATTCCCTAAGCTTATCTATGTCCTTGAGGAAGATAATATACGTGAAGGCGAGAAGTACTGGTATTTAACAGAACTTGCTGCCAGATGTACTGCCAAGAGAATGGTTCCTGACTACATTTCAGAGAAGATAATGAAGCAGCTTAAGGTAGATAAGAATGGGGAGGGACAGTGCTTCCCATGTATGGGCTGCCGTTCATTCCTTACTGTATACAACGATGAGAATAACAAGCCTAAGTACTACGGAAGATTCAACCAGGGTGTTGTTACCCTGAATCTGGTTGACGTAGCATGTTCATCAGGAAAGGATAAGGACAAATTCTGGAAGATTCTTGATGAAAGACTTGAGCTGTGTAAGAGAGCTCTTATGTGCAGACATTACAGATTAAAGGGAACTCCTTCAGATGTTGCTCCAATTCTGTGGCAGAATGGTGCACTGGCAAGACTGAAGAAGGGTGAGACTATTGATAAGCTTCTCTATGGCGGATATTCAACAATTTCTCTTGGATATGCAGGTTTGTGCGAGTGTACAAGATATATGACAGGTGTTTCCCATACTCAGGAGGGCGGCACAGAATTTGCTCTTGAACTTATGAAGTATTTAAATGCAACATGCAAGAGATGGGCTGCTGAGACTAATATTGATTTCAGTCTCTATGGAACACCACTTGAGTCAACAACATATAAGTTTGCAAAGTGTCTTCAGAAGAGATTTGGAAAGATTCCTGGTGTTACAGACAAGAATTATATAACTAACAGCTATCATGTTCATGTAACAGAGGAAATCAGTGCATTTGACAAGTTGAGGTTCGAAGCGCAGTTCCAGCCACTTTCACCAGGAGGAGCCATAAGCTACGTTGAGGTTCCTGATATGATGAACAATATTCCTGCGGTTCTTTCTGTTATGCAGTATATATATGACAACATTATGTATGCCGAGCTTAACACCAAGAGTGATTACTGCCAGGAGTGTGGATATACAGGACAGATTCAGATAATAACAGATAATGATGGAAAGCTTATCTGGGAGTGCCCTAATTGTGGAAACCGCAATCAGGACAAGATGAATGTGGCAAGACGTACATGCGGTTACATCGGAACACAGTTCTGGAACCAGGGAAGAACCCAGGAGATTAAGGAGAGAGTGCTGCATCTGTAAAAAGTGAGAGGGTTAATAGTTTTATTAATTTTAACGAATGAATTCGGCATCATAAGATAATTGACGAGTCCAATGTGTGGCAGGAAGCTACTATTGGACTCGTTTTGGTTATACCAAGGTTAATAACATGTAGAGGTTGTGTTTTTTGAGTTTTTGGCATATAATAAAAATGTGATTTTCAATCACAAAAACTCCAATAAAAGTGTGAGAAGTGATTTTATGGAACGATTTATTATGAACAAGCTGCTGGAATGGAAGAATTCTCCCTACCGCAAACCTTTGGTTCTTAAAGGTGTGCGTCAGGTAGGAAAGACGTGGATTCTTAAAGAGTTCGGCAAACGTTATTATGAAAATACTGCTTATTTTAACTTTGATGAAAACGAAGAATACAAGCAATTCTTCGAGACTACCAAAGATGTTGACCGTATCCTGCAGAATTTGATGCTGGCAAGTGGGCAGAAGATTATGAAGGAAAAGACTCTTATCATCTTTGATGAAGTGCAGGATAGCCCTAAGGTCATTAACTCTTTGAAGTATTTTTGTGAGAACGCTCCTCAGTATCATATTGCCTGCGCGGGTTCTCTGCTGGGTATTGCCCTGGCGAAACCATCTTCTTTTCCGGTGGGTAAAGTTAACTTCATGCAGATAGATCCTATGACATTCTCAGAATTTCTAATTGCTAATGGTGATGAGAACCTTGCTGATTATTTGGAAAGCGTTGACACTATCGAGCCAATCCCAGATGCCTTCTTCAATCCTCTATACGAGAAACTGAAGATGTACTATGTTACCGGTGGTATGCCGGAACCAGTGTTGATGTGGACGGAAGCCCGTGATGTTTCTGCTATGCAGGAAGCGCTGTCAGGCATCATTAGTGCTTATGAGCGTGACTTTGCAAAGCACCCCAACATCAGTGAGTTCCCGAAGATTTCCATGATATGGAAGTCAATTCCATCCCAATTGGCAAGAGAGAATAAGAAGTTCATTTACAAGGTTGTAAAGGAGGGGGCAAGAGCCCGTGAATACGAGGATGCCCTACAGTGGCTGGTAGATGCCCGATTGGTGCATAAGATATACCGTAGTTCCGCGCCAGGTCTGCCGGTGGCTGCTTACGACGACCTTTCTGCATTTAAGATTTATCTGGTGGATGTAGGTCTGCTCCGCCGTCTGGCTCAGCTGGCTCCTACTGCCTTTGGAGAAGGCAATCGCCTGTTCACTGAGTTTAAGGGTGCGCTAACCGAGAACTTTGTGTTGCAGACCTTGGTTACGCAGTTTGAAGTAGTTCCTCGTTACTGGACGCAGAGCAATCCTCCTTATGAGGTGGATTTTCTAATCCAGCGTGAAAATGACATCTTTCCTGTCGAGGTCAAATCTGAAGCCAATACATCCAGCAAGAGCCTCAAGAAGTTCAAAGAACTATTCCCAGATAAAGTCAAACTTCGTGTGCGGTTCTCTCTGGATAATCTAAAGCTGGATAATGATGTACTGAATATTCCTCTGTTCATGGCTGATCAGACGGACCGGTTAATTGGAATGGCATTAGAAGAAAATATTAAACTCAACGAATCGTAGAGTTGACATTTTTTCATAATAAAAACGCAGTAAAGTATTTATAGGTTTTATAATTGGGATTATGGTGCTATGTTAAGGCTATCAAAATTAAAAGGAGGACATAGCAATGGAAGCAAAAGAACTCGGGGAATTTATTGCAGCAAATAGAAAGAAAAGGCAAATTACCCAGGCTGATTTAGCCAAGATGCTTAATGTAACAGATAAAGCGGTAAGCAGATGGGAGAGAGGTTTAGGTTTTCCTGATATTAATACACTTGAACCTTTGGCAGAGGCATTAGGTGTTACATTGACAGAACTTATGAGATGTTCATGTGAAACTGATAATAATCTGGATAAGGAAATTAAATCAAATGATGAGGGAATAATAGCAAGTATTGAGATTGCAAAGAATCAGAGAAAGCAAACTAATAAAAAGGCAATAATTGGTGGGGCTGGATGTGTTGCAGGTATATGTGCTGTATTATGTGTTATTGGTATTCTTGCTACTAATAATACATCAGAGAAGAATGCTATAGATATAGTATCTGAAAATAATATTGAGAAGTCAGATACTCAGATATCCTCAGAGAATCAAAGTGAGCAGAATTTAGTTGTAAGTGATGTGGAGACTGCGGATGAAAACCAGGTCGTTGATGGGTGGGCTAAAATATCTGCTTCATTAGGATTATCAAATGATATGTATTATCCATATGTTGTGGACAAGGTAAAGGGAGTAACCTATATTGAAGAGATGATATCAGGACGCTATACTGATGGTGATTTTGTTGTAAATAACAGGCCGGAGGGCTGTTTAAGTATCATACGCAGCAGGACTTCTTTCTATGCTTCAAATATGGTTCAGCCTGAAATGGCAGATAAATCAGTGCGTTGGATGACTAAACGTAATAAACTACGTTATATTGAGCAGGGAGAACAGCTGAATGCTGTGGAACAAGTTGACAAAACGGATATATACAGGTATGAGATAGAAAAACAGGATGTTCAGGCTATTTCCTGTGCATTGTATGAGGATTTCTTTGACGAAGTACCTAATATGACGATAGATGTGTATGGAATACCGGTTAAGTTGTGGATAGATACATTTGGAAGTGAAATGATTTTAAGTGAAGACCAGTATAATAAATTTATGACAAGATGTGATAATAACAGCTTCTCCCAGCTGGATTTGCTGGCACACAGGACAATTGACAAAACAGATGTCTATTATGTTGATTACAACGATTTAAGAGGAAAAGGTGATTATGCCCAGATAATATTCGTTATCTCATTCGATGAAAGGGCTGATTATACATTTTATATAAATGGCAGTGCCATGTATGAAATATACGACAATGCAGCATACACCCAGTGGAAAGAAGAAAATACAGACAGGTTCATACAGTAATAAGGAGGATACACATGTTAAGAGATTATTATTCAAAGTACTATTTAGAACAGAACTATAACTGTGCAGAGGCGGTTCTTAGAGCCGCTAATGATTATTATGGATTGGGGCTTCACGACACAGATATGATTCTTGTTGGCGCATACGGGGCAGGAATTCAGTGTGGCAGCTCATGTGGTGCTGTGCTTGCGGCTGCGGCAGTATTATCCATGAAATATGTTGCGGCTAAGGCACATGAAAGTCAGGACATTAAGCCTGTTGTAGTTAAGCTGATGCGTAAGTTTAATGAGAAATATGGCTCTACATTATGTAAAGATATTAAACCCCAGTCATTTAAGCCAGAGTATAGATGCCAGATGACTGTTGAGACTGCATGTGATGTTCTGGAAGCGACAATTGAAGAATATGAAGCAGAAAGAAAAGCATCTGCTAATAGTTAATTATGGATAAATCACATAAAATAACAGCATATTACCACCTTCCGGGTCTGTTTGAGTTCTATGAATTATACCGTGTTTTTTTACCGTTATATTTTGGACACAGAGAATATTTTTATGATTGGTGTGATATAGGCTCTATATATGGTGCTCCTGCAGACTGTATATGGGGCGGAGGCCGGGTTGGCTTGGGAGAGTCAGGGCCAGAAGAAGTACTGGCTCTTGTGGAAGAATATGGTATTTCTGCAAGGCTTACCTTTAGCAACTCTCTTCTTAAGGAGGAACACCTTTCAGATAAAAAATGCAATGAATTATGCAGAATGTTTGAGAAGAGTGGCAAAGTGCAGAATGGTGTAATTGTTCATTCGGACTTGTTACTTGATTATTTAAAAACCAATTATCCAGGGCTTTATTATGTATCTTCCACAACTAAAGTTTTGACCGATTTTCAAATGTTTCTGGGCGAAGTTAACAAAGATGCTTTTAAGTATGTTGTTCCAGATTTTCGTCTTAACAAGGCATTCGATAAGCTGGAGAAGATGA
>CALZFR010000060.1 GCA_945648485.1 uncultured Eubacterium sp.
CCTCCTTACCGCCATTAATATATCTATTCAAAATGAAGTACGCCAATGTATGGCAGATTCCTGTACTTCTGGTCATAGTCAAGCCCATATCCAACAACGAATTCGTCTGGAATAACAAAACCGTTGTAATCCACATCAATAGGAGCAGTTCTTCTGTCAGGTTTATCAAGAAGAGTACACACCTTAAGAGATTTAGGTTCTCTCGCCTTAAGGATAGGAACAAGCTGTGACAGAGTATTTCCTGAATCAACAATATCTTCAACAATAATTACATTGTCGCCCTTTATGTCCTCATCAAGTTCCTTCTTAATCACAACGCTTCCGCTGGATTTGGTACCGCTTCCATAACTTGACACCTGAATGAAATCAAAAAGCACAGGAACTGTAATCCTTTTTGCCAGTTCACATGTAAATATAATGCTTCCCTTAAGGATACATACCAGTTTAACTGTCTCGCCCTGATAATCCTTGCTGATTTGCTCTGCAAGCTGTACGATTCTGTCTTCGATTTTTTCCTCAGGTATTAAAACGCTGATTTTCTCCTGACTCATGTATTTTCCTCCATTAACTGACACTGATTTCCAGTATTCTGTCTGTTTTGTCAGTAACATAAAACTCCTCAAATCGTCTGACGCCAACAGCCCAGTATACCTTCTGGCCTGAAGCCAGCAAGAGGACAGTATCCCTCATTCTAACAGGAATTTTCCTGTCAATTAATTCCTGCTTCAGTCTCTTTTCGTGTCCATAATTATCAATCCTGCATCTGTCTCCTGTTTTTCTGAACCTGAAAACAGGATTATTCTTAATAATATCATAATCGAAATACTTCGTATAGTCATTATTTTCAAAGTTTTCAAAATCTTTTCTATCAATGACTCTCCATTTTACAGTGGCAAATCCGCCATAAACTCCCTCTGGCAATTCTACACAGCCATGGTTACTGTCCTTTAGTGGTATTTCAACAGACTGTACTCCGGCAGCCTGTTTCTTTGCCATATCTTCAATATAACCATCAGAGCATATAAGAATACTATCATCGTTTCTTATAGCAGTTATCTGTCCAGGAAGATTCACCCTTTTTCCTGTATTGCAGTCCTTAAGACCACATACAGCATCAATATGACACCGGTACAGATTCACAATATCACCATGAACATGGCAGTAAGCTCTTTTAATAAGTTCCCTTAATATTACCGGCTCACAATCTGATTCACATTCTGGTTCACAAACCGATTCACAGCCTGATACGTTGCTCCCCACAGCTGCAAAATATATCAAGGCAATTCCATCCCCTTTAACCAGATAACGTCTAGCAGCCTCATCAACCTGTCTCTGGACATAATCCCAGCACTCACTGCTGTCCTTAGCCAGATTATTCAGAGCCGTCTTAAGCTGGGGATTAAGCTTATCCATAGATGGGATAAGGCAATTTCTTACCATGTTTCTTGTATATTCATTGTCAAGATTAGTGCTGTCTGTTACATAAGAAAGTCCATTGTCCTTTAAATATGATAAAATCTCCTCCCTGGTAACACACAAAAGAGGCCTTATTATATCACCAGACACAGCTCTCATTCCATTAAGTCCCGCCATGCCGCTTCCACGGATGATATGCATAAGAACAGTTTCAGCCTGGTCATCCATATGGTGGGCAACAGCGATTCTGTAATCTGTCATTCCCCTGTCAGCTGCCACCTGTCTGAAGCATCTGTATCTGGCAATTCTCCCGGCAGATTCCTGGCTTATTCCCTCCTGCTTTGCCATTTTTGGAATCTCAAGATTAAAGCATACCAGCTCTATCCCCATACTTTCCGCAATTCTTTTTGCAAATGCCTCATCACGCTGGGCTTCCTCCCCTCTGATGCCATGATTAACATGCACTGCTGTAATATGAATTTCATGTCCGATTTCTTCAATATAATCCCGGGCAATCACAGACAATACTGAGATAAGACACACAGAATCAGCTCCGCCAGACAGCCCTACCACAAGATTATGGATGTCATCCAGCATTTTATATTCACTTATATATTTATATATTTTCTTAACCATAGTGAGATTATATTATCATTTATCATAAGTGTCAAACAGCCCCAGCACTAATACTGTCATATCATCTGATGGTTTATCCCCATTATATTTCAGGGATTTCCTCATAATCTCCTCCGCCATTGCCGCAGGCTTTTTCACTGTTATATCATTAATCAGATTTGCCATGGTTTCTTCTTTATCCACTCCCGGAATATTATCCAGGATACCATCACTTATCATCACAACATAATCTCCATCATACAGCTTCTTGGAAACACAGTCAAAATCCACCTTTTCCAGCACTCCGATAGGCAGCGTTGTAGATTTAATTATCTCACACATATTTTCTCTTTTAATAAATGTAGCTGCTGCCCCCATTTTAATACATGAAAGCATACCAGCATCACAATCAATTACGCTCATATCCATAGTTACAGGATTAAGCCCCTTACCACTGCCGGATATGTACGCCGCATTAACCAGATCCAGTGCCGCCTTCTCTTTAAATCCTGCCTCAATACAATTTTCCATTAATTCTATTACAATTCTGCTCTCTGAAAATGCCTTCTTGCCACTTCCCATTCCATCCGCAATTGCAGCTGTGGTTTTCCCACATTCCAGTCTTGAAATAAGGAAATTATCCCCGTTAAAACGGCTTGTCCCCTTTCCCCTTCTGGCAACTCCGGTAAGCAGCTTAAACCTCGCTTCCCTGATAAATAGATAGTGATGAAACTCTTCCGTCACCACACTTTCTCCACTTCCAGGCATATAATACTCCTGTCCCAGAACATCATTTAATGCATTTATAATTCTCTTAACGCTAACACAGTTCTTTCCAATGGTTTTTGCGCTTAATGCCAGCTGGACTATACCATTTTTCCCATATACAAGAGTTATGTTTTTTATTCTTATTCCGGCTAACAGACATTTTCTGACCAGTTCTTTAGCCTTATCCTTGTCCATATTCTGGGAATACAGATTAACATTAACGCACTCTTCAAGCACGTCAGCCACCAGCAGCAGCTGTCCTGAAATCCCTGTTGATTCATAGTATGTTTCTCCCAATCTTCTGAAAGTCTTTGCCGTCTCCTCAATTTTGTTAAATGAATATTCCAGCGCATAGTTATTAATATCCTCTTTCATATATTCCACACCTTTCTTCCAGAATGTGAGACAGATAATATCTGCCCCTTTATCATGATGTTTCATTATATCCCTCATGTCCTGCGAAAAAGGTCATATTTTGCCACAAAAAAAATCATACATCTGCTTTCGCAAAATGTATGATTTCTAATCCTGTGGTTTTACCAGAATTTCATCAGGATATATAAGTCCGAACTTATTCTTGGCAGTCTCCTCATAGAACTTCTTGGTCTGTACATACTTACTGTAGTCCTCCAGTTCCTCCTTGCGCTTCTGCTGCTCCTCAAGCTGTTGCTCCAACTGGGCTTTCTGTGCCTCATATTCCGCATTCTTTGCAGCCATTGACCTCTTTCCGCTCCACACTGCAATTCCAAGAACCAGCACAAGAACAATGGCTATAGACAATACTATCACATTGGACCGTTTTTGCTTTTTGACGCGTTTGTTACGCTCCCACTTTGATTCAATTACCATGTTAACCCTCTCTTCCTATATGTATTTTAACCACTGTGGCAAACTTTTTCAATGGTTTAATAAGGAATTTCAAAAATCTGGTAACATATTTTAGATATATAACGCCAAGAGACACCCTGTATATTCCGGCTCCACAGCACAATCCGGCTATAATGAAGCCCCGCAATCCTCCATTAGTATCGTAATAGAAGGTTACATAAGCGTGAAGTGTTATAAATATCCAGAAAATAATGTCCTCAACAGCAATCCACAGTACCCTTCTGTGAGGAAAAACCCTCCTTATTATCCGCAGGGTATCATATATAAATCCGTACACCATGCCTAAGAATACAGATACAAGAAGGATAACCAGCTCACCTCTTACAGATTCACTTAAGAAGCCTTCCAAGCAGTGATTCTCCCTTCTTATCCACCTCTGAAGCCTTAGAATACTCCATGGACTGGATTTCCCCATCTATATCCAGTTCGCCCTTATCAACTGTAAGCCTGCTTACATGAAGATTAGAGCCTTTGATGGTTATGACACCATAATCTGTTTCAAGAAGCACCTTATTCAGGTCAAAAGAGATAACATCTGTTATCCCCGTCATTTCCATTCTGCTCCTGTTCTCCATTGTAATCCTGTGCTGCTGCCTTGGTTTTAACCTTTCTTCCATCTGCTCCTCCATACTTTATGTACTATAAGTACTATAATGTATGTCCGAAAGCACTGATTTATGCAACTCACATATAGGTGAACATATCAGAAGCATCATCCTTCTTTACAGTTTCCTTCACATCCGTAACCTTAACCTTTACATTCCTGTTACCAAACTGGATTTCTATTTCATCTCCGACCTTAACCTCTGTTGATGCCTTGGCAACCTTTCCGTTAATAATTACCCTGCCGGCATCACAGGCATCATTTGCCACTGTCCTTCTCTTAATAAGACGTGAAACCTTAAGATATTTATCTAATCTCATACATCCTCCATAAATCGAAAAAAGGTCATGGATGCCTCGGCATTCATGACCTTTAACCTCATTAATCAAGCAAAAATTACTTCTTGTTAACAGTTTCCTTTAAAGCCTTACCAGCCTTGAACTTTGGAGCCTTGCAAGCTGGAATCTTGATAGCCTTACCAGTCTGTGGGTTCTTACCTGTTCTAGCGTTTCTCTTAGCTACCTCGAATGTACCGAAGCCAACTAACTGAACCTTCTCACCCTTCTTTAACTCCTCAGTAACAACGTCGATGAATGCCTTTAATGCCTTCTCGCTGTCCTTCTTTGTTAACTCTGTCTTCTCTGCAATTGCTGCAACTAACTCAGTCTTATTCATTATTTATCTCCTCAATAGGTATATATTTGTTGGAAAGACCCCCAACTAAACTAATATATATACTTTTTCTTCCAGTTTGTCAATAGAAAAAGCCTATTTTTGAGGGTTCTTATCCATTTTTATATCACTAATATAATATATATTCTTAATCAAGGGGAAATTACATCATTCCCATGTCAGCACCGCCTGGTGCAGCTGGAACAGGCTCCTTGATTGTAGCAACAACTGACTCTGTTGTAAGGAGTGTTGAAGCAACACTTGTAGCATTCTGAAGGGCACTTCTTGTAACCTTTGCTGGGTCAAGAATACCTGCTTCAATCATATTTACATACTTCTCATTAAGAGCATCAAATCCTGTACCAACCTCTGACTCTCTTACCTTATTAATGATAACTGCACCTTCAAGACCTGCATTAGCAGCAATATGGTAAAGTGGAGCTTCCAGAGCCTTTAATATAATCTCTGCACCTGTCTTCTCATCACCAGAAAGTGAAGCAGCAAGCTTTGCAACTTCCTTTGAAGCATGAATGTAAGCAGAACCACCACCTGAGATAACACCTTCCTCAACAGCAGCCTTTGTAGCAGCTAAAGCATCCTCAAGTCTTAACTTGCTCTCCTTCATCTCTGTCTCTGTTGCAGCACCAACACGGATAACAGCAACACCACCTGCTAACTTGGCAAGTCTCTCCTGAAGCTTCTCTCTGTCGAAGTCAGATGTTGTCTCCTCAATCTGAGACTTAATCTGTGCGATTCTTGCCTGAATCTCATCCTTGCTTCCCTCGCCGTCAACAATTACAGTATTCTCCTTCTGAACCTTAACTGACTTAGCACGGCCAAGCATATCCATTGTTGTATCCTTAAGGTCATATCCAAGTTCCTCAGAAATAACCTTACCACCTGTAAGAATTGCAATATCCTGAAGCATTTCCTTACGTCTGTCACCATATCCAGGAGCCTTAACAGCTACTACGTTAAATGTTCCTCTTAACTTATTAACAATAAGTGTTGTAAGAGCTTCGCCCTCAACATCCTCTGCAATAATAAGAAGCTTAGCGCCACTCTGTACAATCTGCTCAAGTACTGGAAGAATCTCCTGAATATTAGAAATCTTCTTATCTGTAATAAGAATATATGGATTGTCAAGAACTGCCTCCATCTTATCCATATCTGTTGCCATGTATGCTGAAACATAGCCTCTGTCGAACTGCATACCTTCAACAAGGTCAAGCTCTGTCTTCATTGTCTTTGATTCCTCGATTGTAATAACACCATCGTTAGAAACCTTTTCCATTGCGTCTGCAACAAGCTGTCCAACACTCTCATCACCTGCTGAGATTGCTGCAACCTTTGCAATCTGGTCCTTGCCGTTAACCTTCTGGCTCATCTTGGCAATAGCCTCAACTGCACAGTCAGTAGCCTTCTTCATACCTCTTCTTAATATGATTGGGTTGGCACCTGCTGCCAGGTTCTTCATACCTGCATTAACCATAGCCTGTGCAAGAACTGTAGCTGTTGTTGTGCCATCACCTGCTACATCATTAGTCTTGGTAGCAACTTCTTTTACAAGCTGTGCACCCATGTTTTCAAATTTATCTTCAAGCTCAATATCCTTAGCAATTGTAACACCATCATTTGTAATAAGTGGTGCACCATATGACTTATCAAGAACTACATTACGTCCCTTAGGTCCAAGTGTTACTCTTACTGTATCTGCTAACTGGTTAACGCCTGCTTCCAAAGCCTTTCTGGCTTCAATTCCATATTTAATTTCCTTTGCCATTACTTTAATCCTCCATAAATTCTTCTAAATCTACTTTCTCATTAATCTTCAATAATTGCAAGAATATCGCTCTGCTTTACAACGATGTATTCCTCATCCTCAAGCTTTACTTCTGTTCCTGCATACTTAGAGTAAAGAACCTTATCTCCAGGCTTAACCTGCATTGTAACTTCCTTGCCTTCAACAACTCCGCCAGGTCCTACAGCAACTACCTCTGCCTGCTGTGGTTTTTCCTTTGCCTGACCTGGTAATACAATACCAGACTTTGTTGTCTCCTCTGCCAACACAGCCTTTATAACTACTCTGTCACCTAATGGTACTAACTTCATAATGTATATCCTCCATTCCGCTGTCTTCTCAATTAATGGCAGCTGTAATATTTGTTAGCACTCATTAAGTTTGAGTGCTAATCGAACTAACAATAAAATATCACTGTCCTTTTTCTTTGTCAACAGCTATTTTAAATATATTATACATTTTATAATTTATTTATTTTTTCACACCCATTTTTATTGTTTTTCCATAGTAGAACAGATACTGCTGTGCATAGCCACCAAACTCGCCGAAACGGCTTGTTCCAAATTCACCTATTCTTTCTGCCGGAGTGTCTATGCCATCAAAATACAGTGTTTCAACTATCCTTTTTATCCACACATCCACAGGAAATGCTTCTCTGTGCCCAAGCCCGAACAGGCTCACACAGTTTGCAACCTTGACGCCAACGCCTTTTATGCTCATAAGCTGCTGGTTGCACTGCATAACCGGCATTGCCCTCAAATCATCTTCATTCATCTTTCCTGCCAGCACATGGTCAATTGCATCCTTTATGTATGGAGCCCTGAACCCTGTTTTACACTCCTTTAAATCCTCTACGGTAACATTCTTCATCTGCTCCGGAGTTGGAAAGCTGTAGAATTCAAAGCTTCCTGCTTTTGCCAGGTAATTGCCATACAATCTTGATATTGTAGCTACAATCTGCTTAATGTGTGGTATCTGCTTGTTCTGACTTATAATGAATGAAATCAGCGTCTCAAAGAACTCCTGATTCAGAATTCTAACTCCCCACATAGTTTCAATAGCCTCGCTAAGCTTCTCATCCTCTTTAAGCAGCATTGACTTAATCTGGCTATAATCCCTCTCAAGGTCAAAATACTTTATCCAGAAGCTTTCAGCTTCATCCGTAGTAGTATCAAACAGGCACAGGTCACTTCCCTCCTGCTTTGCATGGAGAAACCTTCCTGAAGCCACAAGTCCATACTCGTCTTCTCCTAATTTATTAAAATGAAAACACTGTCCACATTCCATGGTCTGTCCCAAATCAAAATCCCTGATATCTTTTACATAAACATTATTATTATCCTGTACAATCTTCATTTCTCATACGTCCTTTAAAAAATCTTGCTTAATAAACCAGTTATAATTTTATTATTTTTATTTTTTATCTGCAATTGGTTTTTGCATAATTCCCCAATATTTCCACATACTAACTCCATATCCAATGAATTGGACGCTTCTAATCTAATCATATAGAAAATAATGGAGGAAATACGAGGAAAATGAAAGCCACAGGAATTATAAGAAAAATCGATGAGCTCGGCAGAATCGTTATACCTAAGGAAATCAGAAGAACTATGCGAATCCGTGAGATGGATTCAATTGAAATATATACCGGAAGTGATGGAGAAATCATATTAAAGAAGTATTCTCCAATGGGCGAGCTTGCCCTGTTTGCCAGAGACTACGCAGATTCCCTTGCAAGAATCAGTGGCAACTGTGTCTGTATAACTGATAAAGAACAGATTATTGCTGCATCAGGAAGTGGTAAAAAGGTTATGGAAAATGCCCATGTTTCAAGAGAACTGGTCTCTGCAATGATTGAAAGAAAGAATATAACAGCATCTCAGACAGACAAAAACTTCGTCCGTATAATTGACAAGGGTCTTTCTGAATACACCCAGGAAATTATAAGTCCTATTATCTCAGAAGGAGATATTCTTGGAATGGTTATTATGCTGGCAAAGGACACTTCTCCAAGACTGACACCAGTTGACGAAAAAATTATTTCTGTAGCAGCAGATTTCTTAGGTCGTCATCTGGCATCATAAAATATGACATGCACCATGAATTGTTTTTTCCATATTCTATATAGAACACGTTCTTTGGAAATGGAGAATTAACATGAATTACAGCAACGATTGTTCCCATCAGGTTCCCGGAATGGCGTATGTTCCGTGGCAGCGCTGGGGAGAATATTATGACCCATGCAAAGCTTTCAGACGAGGGACAATGTTTCCTATACTTGACAAACCTTTTCTGGGAGGTGCACGGAAATGAACAATATTTCACGTAATATGAGCAGACCCGTACAATCCGGACACATGACCTGTCCAAGATCAGAAATGAATATAGATATGAACGACAGACCATGCCAGCGTTCTTGTACAAACATGAAATCAGACAGAATGAGAATGAATAACAGCTGCCCTGACAAAGCAAGAATAATCCAGAATGTATATGAACTGGGCTTTGTCATGACTGAAATGCTT
>CALZFR010000061.1 GCA_945648485.1 uncultured Eubacterium sp.
TTAACAACAGCAAGTGTAGTACGCTTGTACCTGTATATACATACAACAAACATTACAATTATGTAAGCCGCCATAAGAACACTGTATGCCCAGTATAACACTCCATGCCCCAGAACTACATGTGGGAACAGGCCTTCATGAACAAACCTGACACTGGTGTAATACAGGGTGTTATATTCATAGGTAAGAACACTGATTGTTACTAAAAGATGAATTGCAATCAGCACATTTGTCAACACTTTAGGAATCTTAACCTTACAGTATGAAAGACAAAATAAAAGCATAGCAAGAGTAATTACCGGTTTTCCAATATAAGAAACCTGTATTGCAAACATTGCCTCATTAAGGTTGGTAGCCTTAAGTTCGAACAGATATCCGACAAAATCGATGACTGTTCCGACATAAAGCATAAGCATGAGATTCTGCTGTTTTGATGGCTTTTGTTTAAGAATAAACAAAGTACCTAGAAACAGGGTTATTAATCCAAAATACTGTATTAATATAAAAAATGTATGCAAAACTATTCTCCCTTTCCATATTTAACCGATACAATATGCAATAAAAGACTTAAGCATCTCTGGCGACAAGCTGTGCAAATTCTTCTGCCGGCATTGGTTTAGCATAATAATAGCCCTGAATCATATCGCAATTCTCCTTGACAAGGAAGTCAATCTGATCCTTAACCTCAACACCTTCTGCCACAACCTTCATCTTCATTGATTTAGCAAGTTTGATAACACTGCTTACAATAAGTTTGCCCTTGTCATCATACCCCTCTCCCACGAAGAAATCTCTGTCAATCTTAACCACATCAAGAGGAAGTTCCTTTAAGGTATTAAGAGACGAATATCCTGAGCCAAAGTCATCCATGGAAATAACGAACCCATGATTCTTAAGATGATCTACAACACTAACAAGCTGACTCTTATTCTCAATGAAAGCACTCTCTGTAACCTCAATCTCAACCATCTTATGCTCAATTCCATATGAATCAATTATTCCGCAGATATTATGAACAATGTCGTCCTGTGCAAAATGTACTCTTGAGAGATTAACCGAAACCGGTACTGTCTTCATGCCCTTAAGCTTCCATTCTGCCTGCTGCTTTGCAACACTTGCAAACATATAATCATCCAGCTTTGTAATAAATCCATTCTTTTCAAACAGTGGAATGAATCTTCCCGGAGGAATAATACCTTCAGTAGGACTATTCCATCTTACAAGTGCTTCTGCTGCCACAAGTCTATTATCTACCGGGTCGTACTTTGGCTGGTAATACACTATAAACTCATCATTGCGGAGAGCCTGTTCCATGGAATCCTCAACTTTTCTCTCCCACATCTGCTCATCAATCAATGCCTTGGAGAAGAAAGTAACATTGTCTGTTGGATTGCCAAGAGTACTTGTTGCTGCCTCAAAAGCATAATTATATGCCTGCTCAATATTAATATTCTTCCTGTCTTTTTCATTACACAGATTGCACATGCATCCACTGTCATGATGTTCATTCCTATGCTCACCTATATGCTCCAGGTGGTTTCCCTGAATTACATAAGCACCAACAGAGTAGAATAATCTCTGATCAGATTTCAATCCCATTAGTTCAACTACAATATTATTGACCCTTGAAACAAATGAGTCTTTATCTGTATATCTTAATAAAAGGGCAAAGTCAGCATCTGAATGTCTTGCATATACCTCATCCTTATCCAGCTTAACCTTAAAATAACCTGCAATTAATCTGATAATCTCTTCTCCGGCTTCCATTCCATAGCAGGAACAATAATTCCTGTATTTGTTAAGATGAATTGCCACAACGGCGTAATCTTTTCTCCTGTTAGCCCTGCTCTGAAAGGTTCTTGCCCCCTGAACCAGAAAATATGTCCAGCTGTTACCATCTGATTCTACATCTGTAAATAACTGACTTGCAACACGCTTCTGACTTCTTACGTTACTCATGAAATTAAGGAATACCACAATTAAAAGAACAAGAACAAGTATCAAAGATATTACTGCAACAGCAGAAATATATACTGTTTCCTGCATTCTGATAAAGAACACTTCTCTCACATACAGCTTTCCCTTGCCGGATGCCAGAGGATACTCAAACCAGCATGCTGTCCTCAATGCATCCTTATCTCTGAAATTATATTTTTCACCAGGTTTAGTTTTGTTCATTTCACTCATCAGGTCAGACATAATCTTTATGAGGTCAAGGTTAAAATCAGCCTGGGATACAACTGTCTCTCCACGCCTATCCTGGTAAAAATCATATTCTGTACCATAATCAAGGTGAATTCTCGACTCAAAATCAGGAAAGTCAACGCCTGTTCTATATAATACATTGTAATTATTATCTGTTACACAGATTTCCTCATCATCATTCAGGTATCCCTTCAATGATTCAATAATCTGTGATGGTTCTTCTGATTCAGCCAATCTGGAATTATACGCTCTCTCAATTCTGTCACAGTTTTCCTTCAGCTGACCCATTCTCATGCTGGTAACACAGTCTGTAAACAGTGAAACTATACCAAACATAAGACTGACCAGTATTACAGTAGATATTACAAACAAACATACAACAGGCCATACACTTCTTTTATATAATTTACCAAATGCTTTAGTACTGCTGCTACAATTAGAAACATTCTCCATAAGATTCACCTCTGTTAAATAAACCCCGGTTATCAAAGTAAAAAAACTAGGACAAAAGTATCAATCCTATTTATACCATATTATAACAAAATCTGACAAAATACAACAAAAAGCTTTGGCGTGTATAATATCACGCCAAAGCTTAATTAAATTCTTTAATATCGTGCTATGAACAACTCAAATGTACTTAGACAAAGATTATAAATCACACTATCTTACCAGCAAAATTTACTCATATAAAGGATATTTGTCAGTAAGTCCCTTAACAAGCTCAACTGCCTTTGCCTTATTAGCATCAACGTCATCAACAAGAAGAGCAATAGCCTCTGCCACAACATCCATATCTTCTGTATTAAATCCTCTTGTTGTTACAGCAGCTGTACCAAGTCTGATACCACTTGTAACAAATGGTGATGCAGGATCATTAGGAATAGTGTTCTTGTTACATGTAATGTTAGCAGCATCAAGAAGCTTCTCCACTTCTTTACCTGTAACACCCTTACTGATAAGATTTACAAGCATAAGATGATTATCTGTTCCACCTGATACAATATCAAAGCCTCTGTTCATAAGACCCTTACATAATGCCTGGGCATTATCTACAATATTCTTGGCATATACTTTGAAATCTGGCTGTAATGCTTCCTTAAGACATACTGCCTTACCAGCAATAACATGCATAAGAGGTCCACCCTGGATTCCTGGGAAAACTGCCTTGTTAAACTTAAATTTCTCAGCATTCTCAGCAGATGAAAGAATCATTCCACCTCTTGGTCCGCGAAGAGTCTTGTGAGTTGTTGTTGTTGTAACATCTGCGTATGGAATTGGGCTTGGGTGCTGTCCGCCAGCAACAAGACCTGCGATATGTGCCATATCAACCATCAGGTAAGCGCCTACTTCATCACAGATTTCTCTGAACTTCTTAAAATCAATTACTCTGGCATATGCAGAAGCACCTGCAATAATCATCTTAGGTCTGCATTCCTTAGCAATTCTTAAAACTTCATCGTAATCTATAAATCCATCAGATGTAACTCCATAAGGAACAATGTTAAAGTACTTTCCTGAAATATTAACTGGTGAACCATGTGAAAGATGTCCTCCACAGTCAAGACTCATACCCATTACAGTATCTCCCGGCTCAACCATTGCAAAGAATGCTGCAAGGTTGGCCTGTGCTCCTGAATGAGGCTGTACATTTGCATACTCACAGCCAAAAAGCTCCTTAGCTCTCTCAATGGCAAGAGTTTCAACAACGTCAACATACTCGCAGCCACCGTAATATCTCTTTCCTGGATATCCTTCAGCGTATTTGTTAGTAAGAGGGCTTCCCATGGCTGCCATAACGGCCTTGCTTACAAGATTCTCTGAAGCAATAAGTTCAATATGGCTTCTCTGTCTTCCCAGCTCATCATCCATTGCCTTGGCAACTTCCGGATCGTAATTCAACACTTCATCAAATGAATACATTATGTACCTCCCAAGTATTAATTAAATTTTAAATATGTTAATAGCTTCTGACAGTTCAGCCGAATTATCATTAAGATCACTGGCTGCTGTATTAAGCTTTTCAACCTGCTCAAGCTGTCTGTTAGCAGTTTCTGTAACTTCCTCAGAAGCTGCCGCTGTCTGCTGTGATACAGCTGATATACTCTGTATTGAATCAATAGTCTGACTCTTGGCATCTGCTATAATACTAATTCCGCTTGTAATCTCATCAAGATCATTGATAAGAAGGTCAAACTTAGACTGAATCTGGTTAAATACCTGTTCTGCATTAGACAGTGATCTGCCTTGAACCTCAACCACATCTTCTGCCTTCTTGGCAATATTAACTGTATCATTGGTTTTAGTATTAATATCATCAACAATTGCCCTGATTTCGTTAACACTTGCCACAGACTGGTCAGCCAGTTTCCTAATCTCATCAGCAACAACTGAGAATCCCCGGCCTGCCTCGCCTGCTCTTGCAGCCTCAATAGAAGCATTCAGAGACAGCAGGTTTGTCTGGTCTGCAATTTCATTAATAGCATCAATTATTCTTCCAATAGCCATTGAAGATTCTTTAAGTGCATTAATCTCACGGATAACCTGTGTTGTAATCTGTGTGGTACTCTCAACATTAGAACGAAGTTCTGTAATAGAATCCATACCACTTTCAACAATAGAATTAGTTTCATCAGCAATTTTGGCAATATGTTCAGAATTCTCTGACACAATATTAATCTTTTCAGACAGGTTGTCCATCTGTCTTAAGCACTCTTCTGAATCCTCAGCCTGCTGTACAACACCATGCTCAATCTCCTCAATCGCCATTGTAATCTCTTTGGTTCCTGATAACAGTTCTTTTGCATTGATTGTAACAGTCTCTATTGAATCATCAACTTTTTTGGAAAGAATCTGGGTCTTATCAATAAGTCTCTTAACATTGCCTATCATTCCGTTAGTACTCTTTGCCAAAGATGCGAACTCATCCTTACCATTAACGTCAATAGCCATTGTAAGATCTCCACTGGCTGCTGTCTCAAGATGTTTTACAATCTTCCTTGTTGCACTTCCAATATTACCTGCAAGGAATATTACAATAAGAATAGCAACAACGAAAGATACAAAAATCAAGCCAAGAGATATGTACTTAATTGTATTAGCCTGAGCCACAATAGTACTCTGTGGAATAAGTGCAACTACTGCAAAATCGTCATCAGTAAAAGCATATATAAAAAGATTCTTCTTTCCATTAAACCTAACCATAGTGCTTCCAGATTTTTCACCTGATTCTAAAGCCTTAGTGAAAAATTCAGAAGAGGATATAAGGGGTTCACCTGTTTTGTCAACCTTGGAACTTGTGCCATATATCTCTCCTCCATCTGGAGCCACAAGAGCAACAACGCTGTTCTTACCCATATCCATATTGTCAAGGGTTGTAGTTAAATACTCTTCATCAAGGTCGACAAACATATATCCGATTCCTCTTGTAGAGCTGTTAACAACCTGCCTTGCAAATGAAACTGCATATGGTATCGTAACCTTACTATCAACGTATTCCCTGCTTGTAACCCAGGTTGTTCTTTTAGAATCAATAAGCTGTCCTTCTGAGGATTTCTTAATGTTGTCATACTCTCCTGTTATCTGAAGATCTCCTGCAGAACCTGTTGTAATAATCTTACCATATTTACCTATTACCAGAGTGTTTTTAACTGCCGAATTGTTAGTAGCACTTGATATCAGTGAACTTGAGATACCGCTGTAAACCGAATTTTCTCCAACAGGGTCATTCTTGTATGAACCAGCATAATATGACTTAACATCCTCCTGATTAATAAAATCGTTAGAAAGACTCTTAACATTAGCAAACAATAAATCATAATACTTTGCTACCTGGTTGACTGTTGCACCTGAAGCTTCTGTAAAGCTGTTCTGGATAGCACTTGACGCTGTCTTAAAAGAAACTGTTCCAAGAATAATAATAAATATAACAGGAATAGAGAAGGCACCTATAAGCTTAATCTTAATAGGAATTCCGTTCTTTAGGTAATCAAGGATTACAACTTTCTTTCCTGATTTCTTATCTGCTTTATTAATAAATTTCTTTCCTTGTTTCTTTGCGGATTTTTTCCCTGGCTTCTTTCCAGCTTCCATACCAGGTTCTGCTACAGCTTCTATTCCAGACTCCATTCCAGATTCTGCTATAGTTTCTATTCCAGCTTCTATACCAGGTTCTGCCGCTACGGTTTCAGTACTTTCTTCAACATCAACCGGTGGTTCTTCCTGGACTTTCTTATGCCTCTTAAAGAGAGGTATTGAAAATTTCTTCTGGCCACCGCTCTTTTCTTTTACTTTCTTCTCTTTGTCTTTCTTCTCTTTAACTTTCTTCTCTTTAACTTTCTTCTCTTTAACTTTCTTCTCTTTAGTTTTCTTTATTTTGGCAGTTTTCTTTTTCACTGACTTATTGTCAGAGCTATTCTCCTGCTCAGGCTGAAGTTCCGTTTGCTGTTGTTGTGTCGCAAATTCTTCGCCTGAAAGTACTTTCATATCATCGTTATTCATCAGCATACCCCTTTCCATACGTTATGTGTGAAAATTTTAGCGAAACTCATTGTCAAAACAAAGTTTCTAAATACCCCATAATTAATATATATCTTATTGCTCTTCTTCATCTATCTTGATTGAAAGCTCATGGAGCTGCTTCTCATCAACAATATCAGGTGCATTAGTAAGAAGACACGAAGCATCCTTAACTTTAGGGAAAGCAATTACATCTCTTATGCTATCTCTCTTTGCCATAAGCATTACAAGCCTGTCAAGACCATAAGCAAGTCCAGCATGTGGTGGAACACCATATTTGAAAGCATCCAGAAGGAAACCAAACTTTTCATTAGCAACTTCGTCTGTAAGCCCCAGTGCCTTAAACATTCTCTTCTGAACATCAGCCTGATGGATTCTTACACTTCCACCACCAATCTCTGTACCATTAAGCACTATATCATAAGCCTTGGCTCTTACAGAACCGGGATCACTCTCAAGCTTATCAAGATCCTCATCCATAGGCATTGTAAATGGATGATGCATTGCAACAAACCTATTCTCCTCGTCTGACCACTCAAACTGAGGAAACTCTGTAACCCATAAGAAACGGTAATCATTCTTGTCAAGGAGTCCCATCTGGTCAGCCAGTTCAACTCTCAAAGCGCCAAGTACATTCCATACAATCTTGTTCTTGTCAGCAGCAAAAAGGAGTAAATCTCCATTCTCGCCATCAAGAGCCTTGATTATTGCCTGCATCTCTTCTTCAGTCATGAACTTAGAGAAAGAAGATTTAACTGTACCATCAGACTGGATTGCAATATATGCAAGCCCCTTTGCGCCATAGCCCTTAGCAAAATCAACCAGTGCATCAATCTTCTTACGAGGCATCTCTCCCTGTCCCTTGGCATTAATACCCCTTACCGATCCGCCATCCTCGATAGCACCAGTAAACACTCCAAATCCGCAGTCTCTAACTAAATCTGTAATATTCTTCAACTCCATGCCAAATCTTAAGTCAGGCTTGTCTGAACCAAAACGGTCCATTGCCTCCTGCCATGTCATTCTCTGAATTGGAAGCTTAACCTCCACACCAAGAACTTCCTTGAAAAGATAAGCAAGAAGTCTCTCATTCACATCTATAACATCATCAACATCAACGAAGGAAAGTTCCATATCAATCTGTGTAAATTCCGGCTGTCTGTCTGCACGTAAGTCCTCATCACGGAAACATCTTGCAATCTGCATATATCTGTCATATCCAGAACACATAAGCATCTGCTTGAAAAGCTGTGGTGACTGTGGAAGCGCATAGAACTTACCAGGGTGAATACGGCTAGGTACAAGATAATCCCTTGCTCCTTCTGGTGTTGACTTAGTAAGCATTGGTGTCTCTATCTCAAGAAATCCCTCATTGGCAAGAAATGCTCTTGTGAGGGTTGTTACCTTGCTTCTCATCATAATATTAGACTGGATATCTGGTCTTCTGAGATCAAGACACCTATACTTCAATCTCAATTCTTCTTTAGTGCTGATATTATCCTCAATTGGAAACGGAGGTGTCTCTGACTCTGAAAGAATTCTCAGCTGCTCTGCAACAACCTCAATATCTCCTGTCTTAAGATTAGTATTAACTGAACCTGAACGTTTCTGAACCTTTCCTACAACTGCAATAACATATTCATTACGAAGTGTGTAAGCTTTATCAAAACCATCCTTTCCAATTTCATTCTCATCAAATACAACCTGTAAAAGTCCTGTTCTGTCTCTTAAATCCACAAAAATAAGTGCCCCAAGATTACGCCTGGTCTGAACCCAGCCCATAACAGTAACAGTCTGTCCCACATTGTCAGCTGATACCTCTGTACATCTGTGTGATCTCTTTAAGCCTACCATTGCTTCAGCCATTTTATTATTTCCTCCTCAAAATAAGTACTCTTATCCATCAACCTCCAGTATACCACGTATATCCAAATCATCAAGGTCAATCTTACTGTTATTTATTAAATCCAGTGCTTCCGGTTCATGAATAAACCGCTGGAACTGAAGAAAAATGCCCAAATCGTAATTCTTCACCTCGTCAATCATTATCTGAATGGCGGTCTCTAAGTCGAATGCCTTCCGATATGGTCTGTCTGATATAAGCGCTGCAAATTCATCAACAACACTTAATATCCTGGCTTCATAAGGTATTTCCTCCCCTGACAGATTATCAGGATACCCGCTTCCATCCATGCACTCATGATGTCTTAATACTATCTGGCAGATATCCTCTGAAACCCCCATCTTTACAAGACAATCATATCCTATCTTTGAATGGGTTCTCATATACTTTATCTCCATGATTGACATAGAACGTGAATTTCTTCCATATAGATATTCTGTGAGCTTAAGTTTACCTATATCATGAACCATACCTGCACACTTGATTTTATATGCCCTATCCTCAGAAAGCCCCATTCTTATTGCCAGCTCATAGGACAGATTGGCAACAAGAATTCCATGTGCAATACCATTTCTAAAATCATTATTAATATTTTCCAAATA
>CALZFR010000062.1 GCA_945648485.1 uncultured Eubacterium sp.
CTGAAACAGAGTAAAAAGAATTCTTTAGCAGGCTCATCATCACCACAAACATGGCAATAGAAGAACATACTGGCACAATATTATAGTTAAACTTAAATATGGCAAATGTTATCTGGGCAACAATAATAATCACCTGGCACAGCAGAAGATACTTTATAGTACGTCTCTCTGACTCTACATGATATTTCTTCATATAGTGGACAGTCATAAAGAACTGCCGTATGTATACATACAAGCCCAGAATCAACTTAAATGCATAATATATACCATAATCAAATGTCAGGTACGCAAAATGACCATTCTTAAAAAACTGAATCTGCACATTCCTGTATATAAGAAACGACGTCTTATCCATCCAAATAAATACAAGTCCGACAAGCTCTATTACAAACCATGCAAAATAAAATCCATTAACTCCTTTAACATGAAAATAATAAATCAAGAACCTGGCAAAGAAAAATATCATCATGCTATTTCCAAAGTACATTACCCTGAGTATAGAATATGCTTCTGTAAGGTTTGAAGAGCGCATAATAAGTCCAAAACAGCAATTGTACACAAGGCATCCCATGTTAGCCAGCATAAGATTAGATGAAACGCTGTTTTGCTCCTTATACAATATAATAATAATGGACAATATAGGCAGTGCCACACCAATAATCTGGGCAGCAACCATCAAATAATAAGTAAGTCTCATTAAGCCTCCAAGTTAATAAATCACGAAAATATATTGATTAAAGTATACCAAATTATAACAAAAAAGACAACTTATCTTAACTCACCATTTCCCACTGTTTCCCCTATCTGTCCAGATTGCATATGTCAGATTATACCTAATCCATCCAGAAGAATTTTCAGCCCGATGAGAATAAGAATAATACCTCCTGCAATTTCCGCCTTTGATTTGTATTTCTCTCCAAATACACTTCCAATCTTTACTCCTGCTGCCGAGAATGCAAATGTTGTCACACCAATAACAATAACTGCAAAAAGAATGTTTACATCAAGAAAAGCAAATGTAACACCTACAGCGCTGGCATCAATACTTGTGGCAACAGCCAGAACAAGCATTGTTTTCCATCCCATATTGTCATCCAGTTCTTCACTTTCAAAGGATTCCTTAATCATCTTGGCTCCAAGAAATGCAAGAAGGGCAAATGCAATCCAGTGTGAATATTTTGTAATGACATCAGCAAAAAAGCTTCCAAGAAAATATCCGACAAGAGGCATCAATGCCTGAAATCCTCCAAACCATATACCTGCAAGGCACATATGCTTTGCTTTAATCTTTCCAAGTGACAATCCCTTGCAGACTGAAACAGCAAAGGCATCCATAGATAATCCTACTGCAAGAATAAACAACTCCCAAAATCCCATAAATTCTCCATTCTGCTTAAAAAGCCTTTTTATTCTTTAGTTCTCTTACGGCTGATAAACCTAAAAAAGACCCATGGACAGTGCAGTCACACTGTCCATGGTTAAACATATATTATCAAAAATACCATGATATCTACACACGGAATACAACCCTGATATCTGTTCCTTCCCCCAGGGTGCTGTCCAGTTCAATATGTGCAGAAGGATGCTTTGCAACAATATGCTTAACAATTGCAAGCCCAAGTCCTGTACCTCCTGTCAGCTTCGACCTGCTTTTATCTACCCTGTAAAACCTTTCAAATATCCTGCCCTGATGTTCCTCAGATATTCCAATTCCAGTATCTCTTACCTGAAGAACCACTGCATCATAAGATATTTCCTGATCTGTCTGGTCTTTCTTGTTATCATCTATTTTCTCTCTGTCAACTTTGACATCAACTCTTCCACCAGCCTTATTATACCGTATAGCATTATCACACAGGTTATATACCAGTTCCTCCATCATCTGCCGGTTTGCGTGTACCACCTGATGAGAGCCACTCAGATTAATTGTTACATCATTATTCTCTGCATTGATTTTCAGCATATCAACACATGTCTCTGATATATCATACAGATCTATATCTTCAAAATTCTCATCCTCTGATGTACTGTCCAGCTCTGAAAGACGTATAATATCATTAATCAGAGTGAGAAGCCTCTTGGAATTCTTGTGTATTTCACCTGCAAACCTTGTCACATCCTGGTCTGTTGCCATTCCGCTTTCTATCAATTCGGAATAACCGGAAATAGATGTAAGAGGCGTTTTTAATTCGTGTGACACATTAGCGGTAAACTCCTGCCTCATGGTAGCATTCTTAAGTATATCATCATGCTGCTTCCTGATAGTATTAACAAATGGCACCAGTTCCTTATAAACCCTGATTGAATCTGCCGAATCAAGATTATTTCCCAGCTGTTCAATTGGTTCTACAATACTTTTTGTAAGCAGCTGTGATAACAAAACGCAAACCAGGAACAGCACAATGCACAGGCACAGCACCTCTGGAAATGAGGTTAACAATAGTCCTGTAACGCTTCCCTGTTCCTTTGACACTCTTAACACACAGCCATTATCAAGAAGAATTGCATAATACAACACATCTTTACCCATGGTTGACGATTTTCTTATATCCCTTCCCTCTCCAGCAGAAAAAGCCATGGAAATCTCCGGACGTTCGCCGTGATTATCCATGGAATCAACATCCGTATATGTGTCAAGCAGTGCCTGTCCATCACTGCCTATCAGCGTAACACGGAAATTGCTGTCTTTTTTTATAAAATCCTGTACTTTATATGGCTCAGATTCAATTCCCCAGATATCAGAATCAACCATAAGCTCTGCATAACTTTTGAGATGAGAAAAAGCTTCCTCCTTAAGAATCGAATAAAATACAGGAGTCAGAATAGCTACAACAGCAAGGATTGCTGCCATTGTCAAAATCACAAAATACAGATTAATTCTTTTCTTCATCCAGATAGTACCCCACATTTCTTACTGTTCGGATATATGAGCCAGCAACTCCAAGCTTCTGTCTTAATGTCTTTATGTGAACATCAAGAGTTCTAGATTCTCCTTCATAATCTGTGCTCCATATTTTGTCCATAAGATTGTCTCTTGTAAGCACAATCCCCTTATTATAGGCGAGGTATTTTAATAATTCATATTCCTTATATGTCAGTTCCACATTCTTGTCCGATACATAAACAGCATGCTTTTCATCGTCAATAAATAATACACCAACTTTAATGAACTTCTCTTCTTCCATACCCCCTGATCTTCTAAGTAAAGCCTTAACTCTTGATATAAGCTCCATAACACCGAATGGTTTGGTAAGATAATCATCAGCTCCCATATCAAGACCCTTTACTTTATCAATCTCGGATGATTTGGCAGTTACCATAATAACCGGAATCCTTCTGGTCTCAGGCGATGAACGCAGCTTAGTAAGTATTTCCAGTCCATCTTCATCAGGCAGCATAATATCAAGCAATATAAGATCCGGAATCCTTTCCTGTACAGCCTTGTGAAATTCCTTTCCATTACTGCATTCCACCACATTATGCCCTGCATTCTTAAGGGCATAACCCTCTATTTCACTTATATTCTTATCATCCTCGACTACATATATATGTGACATAATATTCCTCATTTCAGCAGATAAATTCTATTTCTTATTATCATGGCTTCCTGTAATAGAAAAAATAACCCACTCAGATATATTAGTTGCATGGTCTCCTATTCTTTCCAGGTACTTTGCCACCATCAACAAGTCTGTTGCCTGCTCTCCGGCATCAACATTCTCATGAATCATTCCAATAAGTTCGCGCTTCACTGTAATAAAAAGATTATCAACTATATCATCCTGTTCAATAACATTCCGGGCTTTATCAATATCCTTATTAACAAACGCCTCAATGCTCTGCACAAGCATTACCATTGTCTCTTTTGACATCTGCTGGATATGCTCAAGCTTCTTAATATATTTCTGGCTTGACAGCTCAATTGTAATTTCAGAAATATCTGTTGCATGATCTCCAATTCTTTCCATATCGGTAATCATCTTAAGGGCAGATGAGATAAGTCTCAAATCCTTTGCAACAGGCTGCTGTTGAAGAAGCAGCTTAAGACAGAGATTTTCAATTTCCTTCTCCTTAGCATCAATTTCATCATCCATATTAATAACAGCATTGGCAAGCTCGACATCCTGTGAAACCAACGCCTTAATGGTATCCTCTATTGCCTTCTCAATCAGTTCTCCCATCTCTATCAGTTCATCATTTAACTGGCAAAGCTGTCTGTCAAATCTATTTCTCATAATATTCTCCATTCTGCAGACGCATTTGCATCGAAGAAATCACGGGCCAAACTTCAGTTCTGGCTCAGTGATATAGTGCTGCTTTGTGGCGTCTGCGACACAAACAGCCGTGTTAATAATCAGCCAAAACGACCTGTAATATAATCCTCTGTTCTCTTATCCTTAGGAATTGAGAACAGTGTTTCTGTCTTGTCATACTCAACCATTTCTCCCAGAAGGAAGAAAGCTGTATAATCAGAAATTCTTGTAGCCTGCTGCATATTATGAGTAACCATTACTATAGTATAACGCTCTCTCAACTCTACTGCAAGGTCTTCAATTTTTGAAGTAGATATTGGGTCAAGAGCTGATGTCGGTTCATCCATAAGAATTACTTCCGGCTCAACTGCCAATGCTCTTGCAATGCACAATCTCTGCTGCTGTCCACCTGACATGCCAAGAGCAGATTTTTTAAGTCTATCCTTTACCTCATCCCATATAGCAGCCTGTTTAAGTGATTTCTCAACAATGGCATCAAGCTGGCTCTTATTATGTATTCCATGAGTTCTTGGACCATATGCAATATTATCATATATACTCATTGGAAATGGATTAGGCTGCTGAAAAACCATGCCCACCTTTTTTCTTAACAGATTAACATCTACATTTCCATAGATATCTTCCATCCCATCCTTGCCAGCCATTTTCACGTTTCCTGTAATCTTACACCCCTCAACAAGATCATTCATCCTGTTTAAGCATCTTAAGAAAGTTGATTTACCGCATCCACTAGGTCCGATAAATGCAACAATTTTGTTGGCCGGAATATCCATGGTAACATCCTTTAATGCATGATGCTGTCCATAGAACAGGTTAAGATTTTCGATTTCAAACATATTCTTCATAAAAGAAAATCTCCTTTGTGATATTCTTGATTTACTCATATAATACACATATGTTAAATCTTCAAATATCGCAAAGGAGTAAAAAGTTTGTAAAATCAATGTAAAATTAGTTTTGGGTTTTTATCTATTCATCTTAGTTCTTATATCAGATAATCTGTCAAGAGCCTTATAAAGAGTTTCATCCTGTTTAGCAAAATGGAAACGGATATAGTTATGGACATCTTCCTTAAAGAAACTTGATCCTGGAACTGCACCTACGCCCACCTTTCTTGCAAGTTCCTCACAGAAAACAACGTCATCATCATATCCAAACTCGCTGATATCAACCATAACATAATATGCACCCTGTGGGTCTGAAAAGTTAAGTCCGATATCCTTAAGTCCACCTGTAAACACTTCTTTCATATGTGTGTAGTGTCTCTGCAATTCTTCATAATACTCATCACCAAAATTAAGCCCTGTAACCGCAGCTTCCATCAGAGGTGCTGCTGCTCCAACTGTAAGGAAATCATGTACTTTCTTAACCCTGTCCACAATCACAGGAGAAGCAATTACATATCCCAGTCTCCAGCCAGTTATGGAATAGGTTTTCGAAAGAGAATTACATATTATGGTCCTCTCCCTCATTCCAGGCAGAGTCGAAATATATGTATGTTTATTAGGTTTATAAAGAATATGCTCATACACTTCGTCAGTAATAACATATATGTCATACTTCTTTGCCAGTTCTGCAATAATTACCAGCTCATCTCTTGTAAATACTTTTCCGCATGGATTTGAAGGATTACACAGAATAAGAGCCTTAACTCCTTCCTGTTTAATTGCAGCCTCCAGTACATCTGCGTCAAATGTGAATTCCGGCGGATTAAGGGGAACATATACAGGCTGTGCCCCTGACAGGATAGTATCAGCACCATAATTCTCATAAAATGGTGAAAAAATAACCACCTTATCACCCGGATTACACACCGACATCATGGAAGCCATCATAGCTTCTGTGCTTCCACAGGTTACTACTATTTCAGATTCAGGATCAATATCCATGCCCGAAAAATGTTTATATTTCTTTGCCAGGGCATCCCTGAAGTTTTTAGCTCCCCAAGTCAACGCATACTGGTGAGGACCTGTTGCCGCCACCTCTGCAAGCCTGTCAGTTATTTCCTTAGGAGGATCAAAATCAGGGAATCCCTGAGACAGATTAACCGCATCATATTGTATAGATACTCTTGTCATCCTTCTGATTACAGAATCTGTAAAGCTGGATGATTTATCACTTAATGGTTTCAATTTCCATGCCTCCATTCCAATTTTCTATGCAGGATTATAGCAGAAAACCAGATTGAAATAAAGCATATTATTAAGTTATGGCGCTGCAAAAAGTCCTATTCCCGGAGGGTTGTAGGTGAACCATAAAAACAGCACACCCTGGATAATTATAAGCACTCCAGCCACAATCCTTGTTATCATTAAAGAATCATCCATACACCTTTTTACCATATGAAGAATAAAGAAAAATGTAATAATCAGGCTTACAAATAATGTAGCCATATCTGCAACAGGAAAACCTCTTCCAACAATTCCCCTGTAAGTGTAGAATAAGACTGGAATAAGCCAGGTTCCCACAAATGTTCCTGTAAGGAATGCTGGAGTTACAGGCGGAAGTTCCTCGCCCCATCTTGTCATCATCACCACTGAAAGAATCAGCATAGGAACGTATACAAGCTTCATATGCTCCCATACAGACTCGTTCACTGGCACAAACAAGCCCACAAGAAAGGCATTTCCAGTCCAACGATAGACATAGTGTAATAACCAGCCCAGCAAAGCAACGACTATCATGCCAACAATTAATTCTATTCTGAATTTTCTGTACTTCATAGCCACCTCTCATTTTTACCATCATTTAAACAATGGCGTATATTAATCCTTCACTTATAAGTATGGTCATTCAGATACATTATATTCCTTTATTAACACATTTTTTAATTGTATGAAAAACTGGCGTCTCTATTTTTTAAAATCCAAAATCATCGCTATCCAGGCAGATTGTAAAAGGGCCGTCATTTTCAAGCTGCACTTTCATGTCCGCTCCGAAAATTCCTGTTTCCACATTCTTTACTTCCTTCTTAAATAACTCAATCAGATTTTCATACATCTTTTCAGCCATCACAGGTTCACACGCTTTAACAAAGCTTGGCCTGTTTCCCTTTCGGCAGTCAGCATACAAAGTGAACTGGCTTACAATAAGAACCTCTCCATCCACATCCTTTATAGACAGATTGGTTTTACCATCCTCATCAGCAAATATTCTTAATTTTACAATCTTATCCTTAAACTTTTCAAGCATATCCTCTGTATCATTCTGCCCTGCGCCAAAGAAAATCAAAAGTCCCTTTCCTATGCTTCCTGTAACACTGCCATCTACTGTTACCTTTGCATTATTTACTCTCTGAATTACAAATCTCATTTTCTTTCTCCAATCATTAAAGCCGTATATTATTAAATCCTGAAATGCACTTTAATGCATTTTTAGTTATATTACACATTTAAAATTTCTTTTTCAACAAAAAATAACCCCAGGCTTTCGCCTGAGGTCATCTTTCAGCCAGTAGATTGTTTTAACCCTTAACGCCGCCAAGAGTAACGCCTCTGACGATGAACTTAGACAAGCAGATGTAAACAACTACAACTGGAAGGATTGCAAATGCAATCATCATGTACACCTGTCCCATGTCGAACTTTAAGAAATCCGCACTTCTTAACTGAGCAATAAGCAGTGGGAGGGTTTTTTTACTTGCCTTGTTAATAAGTAACTGAGGGACAAAGTAATTATTCCAAGATGAAACGAATGTGAAAATCATCTGTACTGCCAGCGCCGGTTTCATCAGCGGAAGTACAATCTGGTTAAATATTCTGAATTCATGTGCTCCGTCTATTCTTGCTGCTTCAATAAGCTCCATAGGCAAAACGCTGTCCATGTACTGCTTGATAAAGAAGAACACAATTGGAGATGCAATTGATGGCATAATAAGCGGAATAAATGAATTCATCAATCTCATATCACCCATCAGCTTAACAAATCCTAATGCTGATACCTGTGTTGGAACCATCATAATAAGAAGAATGAATGTGAAAGCAAATTTTCTCAGTTTAAATTCATACGCATGAATCGCATATGCTGTCATAGCTGAAAAATATACACACACCAAAGCTGAACATGTTGAAACAATAAGGCTGTTCATCATACCGGAAAGAACAGGAAGCTGTTCATTGCCAAGCAAAGACTTCACATTAGCAATAAATGATTTTCCTGGAAGGAAAGAGAATCCCTTCTGAATATCCGGATGTGATCTTGTCGTATTAATAACAAGAACATAGAAAGAAAACAAACACAGCAATGTAAGAAATATCAATACAAGGTAGCAGAAGAACCTCTGGGTATTCAAAACTATCTTGTCATGTGTTCCATCCTTTGAAACACTTGCTGCATTTCCAGTTTTTGATTTACTCATACTGCCTTCGCCTCCTTCTTTTTCTTCTTCATCTTGACTCCGGATTTCTCCATATCACCGATAATATATTTAAATACAAATACACTAAGCACTGCTGTTATAATAAACAGGATTACAGATAGGGCACCTGCCATACCATAATTCTTACTGTAAAGATGTTTATTAAGGAACATGATAACTGTCATGCTCGTTCTGTCAGGATTACCATTACCATTAGTAAGAATCTGAGGAACATCAAACATCTGGATACCACCTATTAATGATGTAATAAGTGTATATGCAAGAATTGGTTTAATCAGAGGTAGTGTAATCTTTGCAAATATTTGTCTTGAGTTAGCTCCGTCAATTCTGGCTGCTTCAAAGAGGGAAGGATCTATTCCCATGATAGCCGCCATAAGGATAATCGTTGTATTACCAAACCACATAAGGAAATTCATTAAAGCGATAAGCCCTCTTGCTCCTGCCACCTCTGCAAGGAATCTGTATGTTGGGAATCCAAGGTTGTTAAGAATTGAATTAACCGGTCCCTGATCTGCAAATATTGCATAGAACAGCATTGAGAATGCAGAAGCCATTATCAGGTTTGGCATGTACAT
>CALZFR010000063.1 GCA_945648485.1 uncultured Eubacterium sp.
ATAGTAATCTCCATTCCAGTGCAGTTTTATCACGCCGCATTTAAGATATAGCACATAAAAATACCTAATACAATATAATTAGAACCACAAAATATCGCAAGTTTCGACATTTATCGACACTTTCATTAATATACGAATTGCGGGTCAGCAAATCAGAAATCTTTCCCTGCAAGCAGGAACGAATTCTGACCTTTTGACCCTTGTATCATGTTATAGTTTTTCAAGAATACTTGCTATCTCATACAGGCTGCTTATCTGGTAATCAGGAACAATTTCTCCCTCAGGCTGGCTGTGTGACGGATTAAACCATATTGTCCTTATACCGGCATTAATTCCACCCAGTATATCAGATGTTAAGCTGTCTCCAACAATAACAGCTGTTTGTCTGGAAAAACCCGGAATTCTATCAAAGCATTTATGAAAAAATTCCCGGGATGGCTTATTTACTCCCAGCTGTTCTGATATGAATATATCTTTGAAACACGTTGTTATAGATGCTTCTGAAAGTCTGCCTGTCTGAACCCGGTATGTTCCATTTGATACAATATAGAGGTTGTATCTTTCCTTCAGGCTGAACACAACTTCCTCTGCCCCATCAATATAGTAATGTCCTTCTGACAGAGATTTTTCATAAAATGCAGCCGCCTGTGCCGGGTCCGACTGTAATCCCGCCTCCTCAAGAAACCTCCTGAATCTCTCAATCTTAAGCTTCTGCCTTGTAATCTCCCCTCTTTCAAGACATTTCCACATCTCCTGGTTAATTCTGCTGTAAAGCAGCACAAAAGACTCCTGACTGTCCAATCCCAGAAAGTCAAGAGTCTTTAGCAGTGCAATGCGTTCCGCCTTTTTAAAATCAAATAAAGTTTCATCCAGATCAAATAATATATCCTTAACCATATGTACTCCAACTCTGTATATCTAAATATACATGATATGAGGGTCAAAAGGTATTTTGCCCTTATATGATTATAATATTATCCGTTCCAGGACACAATAGCTTTAATTGTCATGATGATACAGTCCGTCTTCACCCAGCGTCCATATTTTAATATATTCATTCTCCTTAATATCAAATATTTCCCTGATACGCTGTTTTATGCTGTCATCATATATTGGAGCTGCTATCTCCACACGATGCTCCATATTTCTTGTCATAAAGTCTGCAGAGGCAATATATATCCTGTCTCTGTCCGGAGTACCAAATATATATATTCTTGAGTGTTCAAGAAATCTTCCCACAGCACTCTTAATTGTAATATTCTCAGTACATCCCGGAATTCCTGGAATAAGGCAGCATATTCCCCTGATGATCATCTCAATTTTAACACCTGCCTGTGAACACTCCACCAGTTTATCAATTATTTCTTTATCTGTAAGAGAGTTTATTTTAATACCGATATATCCCGGCTTGCCATCCTCTACAGCCTTAATTTCATCATTCATATACTGAATGATTTCACTTTTCAGATATTTTGGTGCCACAAGCAGAGTTGTGGTATCCTCAATATATTCTTCCATGCAGAGCTTTGAAAATGTCTCCGCAGCCTCACTACCAATGCTTTTATTTGATGTCATCAGCGAAAGGTCTGTATATTGTTTTGCTGTTTTCTCATTATAATTACCGGTTCCAATCTGTGTAATATAATGAACCACACCTCCATCCTGATATGTAATCAGGCACAGCTTAGAATGTACCTTTGTGTGGTCTAATCCGTATACAATCCGGCATCCAGCCTCTTCCAGCCTTCTTGACCATTCAATATTGTTCTCCTCATCAAATCTTGCCCTCAGTTCCACCAGAACCACTACTTCTTTTCCATTCTCTGCTGCATTAATCAGGGCTTCAATTATCTGTGAATTCTTAGCCACACGGTACAGGGTCATCTTAATTGAAACAACACGTCTGTCCTGTCCAGCTTCATTGAGCAGCCTGATGAAAGGATTCATACTCTCATAAGGATAGTACAGCAATCTATCCTTCTCCTCAATCTGTGAAATCATAGGACGTCCACCATCTACCCACTCAGGTACCTTGGCTATATGTCTCTCATAGAAAAGCTTTTTATTATTTCTCAATTTATCCTGTATCTCAAATACAAAAGATAAATCAAGAGGAGATTCGGAATAATATATCTGTTCCTGTTTTAATCCCAGTTCATGACACAGATTAATGACAATCTTCTCATCCATAACCCTTGTATACTCCAGCTTTACAGGGCACAGCTTTCTTCTCTTTTTAATTAATTTCTCCATGGTATCACGGAAATCTGCATCATCATTATCTACAGCTTCATCAACGTCAATATCTGCATTTCTTATTATTCTGATAAGGGACTTACTCTTAATCTGGTAATTCTCGAAAATCTGAGGCATGAAATGAAGTATAAGTTCTTCCACCAGCATAAACTTCTTCTCATCTGAAGGGATTGGAACAAGCCTTGATAATACACCATTGCTGCATGGAACAATTCCAACCTTTTCGCTGTTTCTTCTTCCAAGTAATGCAACTGCATATATTTCCTTATTCTTCATAAATGGAAATGGCTGTTTCTTTCCTACTACCTGTGGTGAGAGAAATGGTAAAACTGATTCCTTAAAATATTTCTCCAGATACAAAGCATCGTTATACTCAATATCATTAAAGCTAAGAAGCTGCACTCCATATTCCTGAAGCTTAACCATGAGATGCTTATATATATTATCCTTCTTTCTGGTAAGCTCCCTTGCCGATTTGAAAATATGTGTAAGCTGTTCCTTTGCTGTCATCTTAGTTTTATTATCAATTTTATTGTCAGAAAATAACATCTGGTCATGAAGAGTTCCCACTCTTACCATGAAAAACTCATCAAGATTGCTCTGAAATATTGATGCAAATGTCAGTTTTTCGCACAAAGGTACATTCGCATCATCAGCCAATAAAAGAACTCTTTCATTGAACTTAAGCCATGACAACTCTCTATTCTGGTAATAACCATTTATTCTCATTTTAATCTCCTTGTTCATCAATCAATTGTTACATTAGTAATATCTTTTTACACATTCTGTCCAAGACATATTCCTAAATCCTCTGCCTGTCTTATAAGCTGGCATTCAGGATTAACAAGTTTGGTTTTACCGGCAACCTCCTCCAATGGTATAGTTGATATCTGGTCATTATCTGCACACACCATAAGACCAAACTGGCTGTTAACAATCAATCTGGCTGCTTCAACTCCCAGCCTTGTTGCAAGTACCCTGTCATAAGCACTAGGTTCACCTCCACGCTGCACATGTCCCGGAACAGTAACTCTCACCTCCTGTCCTGTAATAGCTGTTATCCTGCTGCCCAGCCTGAATGCAGGAGAAGGAAAGCCATCCTCTTTCCATGTGGCCTTGCGTTGCTTCTTTGTCATTGCTGCCTCTTCTTCCGATAAAGCTCCTTCTGCCATGGCAATAATTGTAAATTTCTTTCCCTGCTCTGTCCTTTTTGTAATGGCATCTATTACCACATTAATATCATATGGAAGTTCCGGAATCAGGATAATGTCCGCTCCTCCAGCAATTCCTGCATGCAGGGTAAGCCATCCTGTTTTATGTCCCATCAGTTCCAGAATAAATACCCTGCTATGGGAAGCTGCTGTTGTGTGAATCCTGTCAATAGCATTAGTTGCAATCTCCAATGCGCTGTTAAATCCGAAACTGACACTTGTCCCCTCAAGATCATTGTCGATAGTCTTAGGGAGTGTTATTATATTAAGCCCATTCCTTCTCAGTAAATCTGCTGTTTTATGTGAGCCGTTTCCTCCAAGGATAACCAGACAGTCAAGATTCAGTTCCTTGTATGTGTTAATCATGGATTCCAGTTTATCGGAACCATCCTCTAAAGGCTCATTGATATATTTGTACTGTGTCCTTGATGTTCCAAGAATTGTTCCACCAATATTAAGGATTCCAGAGAAATCCCTCTCTGTCATGACTCTGAATTCTTTCTTCATAAGCCCTCTGTATCCATCGGTAAAACCATATATAACCACATCATCATAATAATGATACAACGTCTTTGCCACTCCTCTTATAGCAGCATTAAGCGCCTGACAATCTCCTCCACTGGTGAGCATTCCCACATTTAACATAACCGCTTACCTCTCCTTTTAAATCAATCATTAAAAAATATTGCCAGGAACTTTATTTTTAGTATTTTTCCATGTATCAGGCTAATATTTATGGTAATGAGTATACCCGCTTAATGTAAAATCTACCTGTTAGTTAATGTAAAATCGGTGTAAAAAATGAAAACAATGTAAAATAATTTATCTTATATGCTTGACAAATATTTATCAAAGTGTTATGTTGTTATTGTTAAATTTTTATCAATTAAACACACTAGCTTTCAACTTTATTAATGGAGGTAAGGAAAATGACTGATGGAAAAAAAGATGACATTATAGTTGATTCTGTGGAGGCTCTCGAAAAGAAGCTTTCCCAGATAAGAGAGGCACAGGAAATATTTGCCACCTACACACAGGAACAGGTAGATAAAATATTCACTGCCGCTGCCATAGCTGCCAACCAGGCAAGAATTCCACTTGCAAAACAGGCTGTTGCAGAGACAGGAATGGGTATTGTAGAGGATAAGGTTATTAAGAACCATTTTGCATCTGAATATATCTACAACACCTACAGAGACACTAAAACCTGTGGTGTAATTGAGGAAGACAAAGCGTATGGTATTAAAAAGGTTGCAGAGCCTATTGGCGTTATCGCTGCTGTAATACCAACAACCAACCCTACTTCAACTGCCATATTTAAATCACTTCTGGCATTAAAGACCCGCAATGGTATTATTATCAGCCCTCATCCAAGGGCAAAGGCAAGCACCATTGCTGCAGCAAAGACAGTTCTTGAAGCAGCTGTTAAAGCCGGAGCACCTGAGCATATTATTGGCTGGATTGATATTCCATCCCTTGACCTTACCAATATGGTTATGAAAGAAGCCGACATTATTCTGGCAACAGGTGGTCCAGGCATGGTAAAAGCAGCCTATTCATCTGGAAAACCAGCTCTGGGCGTTGGTCCAGGCAACACACCTGCCATTATCGACAGTTCTGCCGATGTAACACTGGCCGTTAATTCCATAATTCACTCAAAAACATTTGATAACGGCATGATATGCGCATCTGAACAGTCTGTAATCGTTGACACTAAAGTATATAAACAGGTTAAAGATGAATTTACTGCCAGGGGATGTCATTTCCTCACTAAAACTGAGCTTGACAAAGTACGTAAAACTATTATTATTAATGGCTCACTGAATGCAAAGATTGTTGGCCAGAGTGCTTACACAATCGGCAAACTGGCAGGTATCACTGTTCCTGAGAATACCAAGATTCTCATAGGAGAAGTTACCTCTGTTGACCTTTCAGAAGAATTTGCACATGAGAAGCTCTCGCCTGTTCTTGCCATGTATAAGTCTAAAGATTTTGAAGATGCACTGGCTAAAGCAAAGCGTCTTATTGCTGATGGCGGATATGGACACACATCATCATTGTATATCAATATAGGAACCGAACAGGACAAAATTGCCATATTCCAGGAAGCTATGAAGACATGCCGAATTCTTATTAACACACCTTCTTCACAGGGTGGTATCGGTGATATATACAACTTTGCCCTCACTCCTTCCCTTACTCTTGGATGTGGTTCCTGGGGCGGTAATTCTGTTTCAGAAAATGTGGGTGTGAAGCACCTTTTGAACATTAAAACTGTTGCTGAAAGGAGAGAAAATATGCTTTGGTTCAGAGCACCTGAAAAGGTTTATTTTAAGAAAGGATGTCTCCCTGTTGCTCTTGATGAATTAAAGAATGTGTATGGCAAAAAGAAGGTATTCATTGTTACTGACCAGTTCCTGTACAAGAATGGCTACACAAAATGCGTAACAGATAAACTTGATGAAATGGGTATTGTCCACACTACATTTTATGATGTGGCACCAGACCCAACTTTAGGTTGTGCCAAGGAAGGTGCCAAGGCAATGGCTTCATTTGAGCCAGACTGCATTATTGCCATCGGTGGCGGTTCAGCCATGGATGCCGGTAAAATCATGTGGGTTATGTATGAACACCCTGAAGTTGATTTCATGGATATGGCTATGCGTTTCATGGATATCAGAAAGCGTATATATACATTCCCTAAAATGGGCGAAAAGGCATTCTTCATAGCAGTTCCAACATCTTCAGGTACAGGTTCAGAGGTTACTCCATTTGCAGTTATCACCGATGAGAATACAGGAATTAAGTACCCTCTTGCAGATTATGAGCTTCTTCCTAAGATGGCGATTGTAGATGCTGACATGTGTATGGACCAGCCAAAAGGATTAACTGCCGCATCTGGTATTGATGCCCTTACACATGCACTTGAAGCCTATGCTTCTGTAATGGCAACTGAATTCACAGATGGTCTTGCATTAAAGGCTATGAAGAATATATTCGATTATCTCCCAGCAGCCTTCGAGAATGGTTCTCATGACGCTGTTGCCCGTGAAAAGATGGCTACTGCTTCTACCATGGCTGGTATGGCATTTGCCAATGCATTTCTTGGTGTATGCCACTCAATGGCTCACAAGCTTGGTGCTTTCCACCACCTGCCACACGGAGTTGCAAACGCCCTGCTTATAACAGATATCATGAGATTCAATGCCTCAGAAGTACCTTCGAAGATGGGAACTTTCCCACAGTACAGCTATCCTCACTGCAAGGCAAGATATATTGAGTGTGCTGACTTCCTTGGAATACAGGGCAAGAATGATGATGAGAAGTTCGAGAACTTCATCAAAGCTATTGAAGATTTAAAGAAAAAAGTTGGTATTAAGAAGACTATTAAGGATTACGGCGTTGATGAGAAATATTTCCTTGATACCCTTGATGATATGGTTGAAAAAGCCTTTGACGACCAGTGTACAGGTGCAAATCCAAGATATCCACTGATGTCAGAGATTAAAGAAATGTATCTTAAGGCTTATTATGGCAAATAATTAGGAGGTTTACTATGAAAAAATGTATTAATAAAGGAGCTTTGAAATCAGTTTATGTGGATGGCGACAAGGTTTCCAAAGTATTTGCACTGTCCTACAACAAATCAGATGTATTATATGAGGCTTTAAACACTGCCAGAGTTGAGGATACGGGTCTTGATATTCCTAAACTGTTAAGTATCTCTGTGGAATCCGGACAATGGGTTATTACAAGTGAATATGCCAAAGGCCAGACACTTGACGAGCTTATCAAGGAACACCCTGAGAATATTGACAGTTACGTGGAAGCAATGGTTGATTACCAGATTTCCTTCAACAAAAGAAGTAATCCATTACTGCTGCCATTAAAGGATAAAATCAAGCGCCAGATTAATAGTCTGGATGTAAATTCTAATATTAAGTATGAACTTGAAACAAGACTTGAGGGACTTCCAACCCACAATAAGCTCTGCCACGGCGATTATATTCCTGAAAATATTATTGTCCAGACAGACAAAAATAACAAAATAACAGGCATTACAGCCGTTGACTGGGTTCACGCAACACAAGGCAATGCAAGCGCAGATGTTGCCAATACTTATCTCACTTTAAAGCTTACCAATGATTCTCTTGCAGACAAATATATTAAGCTGTTCTGTGAGAAAACAGGCACAGACATGAAATATGTCAACAAGTGGATGCCAATTGTTGCAGCTGCCAGACTCACGCGTAAAAAAGCTGATGAAAAGGCTCTTCTGGAATCTATGATTGATATATGTGATTTCCAGTAAACAAGTGATGGTTAACAAAATGCCCGGGTCATACGACCCGGGCATCATTGTTTTTGCTGGTTATATACTTATGCATACATTATTAACCGATTATCCCTCGATTGATATGCAATTTGTCTGATGAACAGCCTTTTTATCCTTCTTAGGAACTGAAAGCTTAAGGATTCCGTCTTCAAACTTAGCCTTAATATCTTCCTGGGTTACATCTTCACCGACATAGAAGCTTCTGCTCATTGAGCCGACATAACGCTCCCTGCGGATGTATTTGCCATTCTCCTTGTTGTTCTCCTTATCAAGTCCCTTAGCAGCACTAATGGTAAGATATCCATTGTCCAGCTTTGCACTGATTTCGTCTTTCTTAAATCCCGGCAGATCCACATCTACCTCATAACCTGAATCGGTTTCCCTTACATCAGTTTTCATAACCTTCTGTGCATTCTTTCCATATAATGCCTTGTCAACATCTGGGAAACGAAAATCATCCATCCAGTCATCATTAAATAAACTCTCTCCAAAAATACTAGGTACTAACATAAGTCATCTCTCCTTTTCTTTTAAAAAATAACTTTCCTTGTTTCTTTGGAACCAGGATGTTCTGGGAATACTGAACTTGTTTTGGTCTATTAGTTTAGTTCCTTTCCTTCGTTCTTGCCTATGTTATATACCTAATTATTAGCCAAGTCAAGTGTTGAGTGCTAAATATATTATTAACTATTTATAAACTATTCTTTAATTGTTTAAACCTATGTGAACAACTGCATTTTCACTCAAAATTCTTGCCATACACAATATTCTTAACTCTAACCAGATTTATATTAGTCATTGTGGAAATCTCCTCTGGTGTAATTCCATTGTTGTACATATTCTTTACGATAATTGATTCTTTTCGTATTCCTCCATTCTTTTCGCCTCTTCTCTCGCCTCTTCTCTCACCTCTTCTTTCGCCTCGTTTTTCTGCTCTCTTCTCTGCATCCTCAATCTCATCCTTCATCAATTCCCTTAATGCCTGACACATTCCTGAATCCCTCCTTATCGCTTCATACAGTTCTTTGTTGGCTGATACACTTGCCTGCAGAACTGCGTCAATATCCTCCCGTTCCCACGGTTCATTTGTTTTAACTGAATTCTGTAGAAACGTTTCAACATCTTCTCTATCTGCTTTATCCATCAGTACCCTTAAACTGCTATGGGTCTGCTTATCCAGTTCCTTCACAACTACCATCTGTACAGGAAACAACGTATTACCTGTTATATAATATATTCCTGGAAACTTCTGCTCTATTACAGCCCCATCTTCCGGGCTTTTATATTCAATAATGTTATAGGTTTTCATTATATGACCAATCTCATTACTGAACT
>CALZFR010000064.1 GCA_945648485.1 uncultured Eubacterium sp.
GACATTATAAACTGGATGGAACATTACTTATAAAGAATCCTAAGAAGGGGTATTCGATTGCTGAGAATATTCTGTACATGTTAAGAGAGGATGGACAGTTTACACCGCTGGAGGCAAAGGTTCTGGATACATGTCTCATGATTCATGCAGAGCATGGCGGTGGTAATAACTCTACATTTACAACACATGTAGTAACATCATCAGGAACAGACACTTACTCTGCAACATCAGCGTCTATTGCATCTCTTAAGGGACCTAAGCATGGTGGTGCCAACTTAAAGGTCCAGAGAATGTTTGAAGATATTATGTCTCACTGTGAAAACTGGGAAGACAAGGATGAGGTGTGTGCTTATCTTGAGAAGATACTTGATAAGCAGGCATTTGACCACTCAGGACTTATATATGGAATGGGACATGCTGTATATACTCTTTCAGATCCAAGAGCAAGGATTATTAAGAAGTTTGCAAAGGAACTTTCTGAGGAAAAGGGAATGCAGAAGGAATTCGCATTATACAATCTGGTGGAGGAGGAAGCTGGTGAGCTTATTATGAAGAAGCGCCAGATGTTCAAGCCTGTATGTGCCAATGTGGATTTCTATAGCGGATTTGTGTATTCAATGCTGGGAATTCCTGAAGAATTGTTTACACCTATATTTGCTATATCAAGAATATCAGGATGGTGTGCCCACAGACTTGAGGAGCTGGTTAATGCAGGCAAGATAATACGTCCTGCTTACAAGTATGTAGGATATCACAGGACATACTGTGATGAACAGCACAGGGACCATCAGGAATAATAGAAAAAAGAGGTTATTATGGCTCAATATGAAGTTAGACCAGTGAATGGACCGGTAGATTGTGTGGTTGAGGTTCCTGGTTCAAAAAGTATTACTAACAGAGCATTATTAATGGCGGCGCTTTCCAGTGGGGAGTGCCGCCTTGATGGCGTTTTGTTCAGCGACGATTCCAGACATTTTCTGGAGTGTCTGAAAAGCCTTGGATTTATGGTGGATATTAATGAAGACGAAAAATGCGTAATTCTTACCGGTACTTCTGGAAATATTCCATTAAAGACAGGGGAAATCAATGTTGGAAGTGCGGGAACGGCAGCAAGATTTCTTACAGCCATGCTTGGATTGTCTGATGGGGAGTATGTAATCAATTCTTCGGAGCAGATGAAGAAAAGACCCATGAAGCCTTTATTTGATGCGTTGACAGCTCTGGGAGCAGAATTTAAGTTCCTTGAAAATGAAGGATTTCTGCCAGTAAGTGTTAAGGGAGCAGCATATGGAGGAAGAAAGTGTGGCAGGGATGTGGATATTGACATCAGCAGGAGCACACAGTTCCTGAGTGCATTGATGATGACTGCACCAGTTCTTGCAGATGGTCTTGATATTCATATAACAAGTGAGAAGACAGAAGGGTCATACATTAATATTACTGCCAGAATGATGGAAGACTTTGGATGCAGTGTTAATCATGATGGGGCGTTGTATGCCATAAATGGTGGAAAAACCTACACGCCGGGGAACTACATGATTGAGCCGGATGTGTCGGCTGCATGTTATTTCTATGGGGCTGCTGCAATTACAGGTGGCCGGGCTCTGGTGAAGAATGTGCATTTTAATTCTATGCAGGGTGACATTAAATTCATAAAGCTTCTTTCCCAGATGGGGTGTCAGGTTACAGATACAGAGGACGGTATTATTGTATGTGGCTGTAAAGATGGCGTATATGACGGAATTGAAGTGGATATGAATGATTATTCTGACCAGTCAATGACTATGGCTGTTGTGGCTGCATTTGCACAAACACCTACTTATATTAAGAATATCGGACATATAAGACTTCAGGAATCTGACAGACTTCACGGAATTGCTGCTGAGCTTAAGAGACTTGGGGGAAATGTGATAGAAGAGGAAAGTGCAATCAGGATAATTCCTGCACCTCTTCATGGTGGAGTGGTGGCTACCTATGATGACCATAGAATGGCGATGTCCTTTGCTCTTGCAGGACTTAGGGTGCCAGGGGTGGTTATTGATGATTACCAGTGTTGCAGGAAAACATTTGAGAATTATTTTCAGGTGTTTGAGGAAGCGTTTTACTCTTGACAAGGAGGGTATAATGTAGGTAGAGTGTGAGGCGTGGAGTTATGTAGCTCCATGCTTTTGTGACATAGGAAAGGAAGTATTAATAATGACTAAGGTTGATATTATTTCAGGATTTTTGGGAGCTGGCAAGACGACTCTTATCAGCAAGCTGTTAAAGGAAGCCCTTGCAGGAGAACAGGTTGTACTTATTGAGAATGAGTTTGGTGAGATTGGTATTGATGGAGGATTCTTAAAAGATTCAGGTGTTGAAATCAGGGAGATGAATTCTGGATGTATCTGCTGTTCCCTTGTAGGCGATTTCGGTACATCTCTAAAGGAGGTTGTGGACAAGTACCATCCTGACAGAATTATTATTGAACCTTCAGGTGTAGGAAAGCTTTCAGATGTTATCAAGGCTGTTAAGGACCTTCATATTGAGAATGAAATCAGGTTAAACAGTGCATCAACAGTTGCTGATGCTTCTAAGGTTAAGGTTTACATGAAGAATTTCGGTGAATTCTTCAATAATCAGATTGAACATGCCGGAACAATCATCTTAAGCAGAACACAGAATATCAGTGATGATAAGGTTCAGAAGGCTATTGAAATGATAAGGACAATCAATAAGGATGCCCATATTATTACTACAGACTGGGAGCTCATCTCTGGTGAGCAGATTCTGTCTGCAATGGAAAATGTTGATAATCTTGAGTTACAGATGCTTGCGGAGCAGGCAGAGAAGACTCATCAGGAGCATGAGCATGAACACCATCATCATGATGGAGAGTGCTGTTGTGGACATGACCATGAACATGAGCACGAACATGAGCATCACCATGATGGAGAGTGCGGATGTGGACATCATCATGAGCATGAGCACGAGCATGAGCATCACCATGATGGAGAGTGTGGCTGTGGACATCATCACGAGCACGAACATGAGCATCACCATGATGGAGAGTGTGGATGTGGACATCATCATGACCATGACCATGAACATCATCATCATGCAGATGAGATATTTACAAGCTGGGGAGTAGAGACACCTAATAAGTATGATAAATTACAGCTTGATGAAATCCTTAAGAAGCTGGCAGGACTTAATGAATATGGCACAATTCTCCGTGCTAAGGGAATGCTTCCATGTACAGATGGCACATGGATGTATTTTGACCTTGTACCTGGTGAATATGAAATCCGTGAAGGAAAACCGGATTACACAGGAAGAATCTGTGTAATTGGCTCTAATCTTGAAGAGGATGATCTTAAGGAATTATTCCAGGTTGCATAGAAATTGTATTATGAAAGGATTAAGATATGGCAGAGGAAGAATACCAGATTCCTATATTCCTGATTAATGGGCAGTTAGACAGCGGAAAGACAAGATTCATCTCAGAGACTATTGAGATGGGACAGTTTGACGATGCGAAGAAGAAGCTGCTTATTGTATGTGAAGAAGGAGAGGAAGAGTACGACCAGCAGATGTTAAAGGATAAGGAAATAGACATGGTCGTCCTTGAAAAAGAAGAATTTACAGAGGAAAAGCTCACAGAACTGGATAAACAATATGATCCATGGCTTGTTATTGTGGAGTATAATGGTATGTGGGATCCTGCATTGATATTCCAGACTTCAAAGCCAAGAGGATGGCAGATATATCAGTCAATTACATTATTTGATGCATTATCATTTAAGAACCAGTGGAATAACATGAAGTCAATTCTTGCTGAAACTGTTAAATATTCTGATATGGTTATATTTAACAGATGCAGGACAAGTATGGATCTGGGCAGCTACAGAAGAAGTATGAGAGCCTTAAGCCCGGCAGTACAGATTATATTTGAGGATGAGAAGGGTGAGCAGGTTGCAATCTCTGAGCAGCTTCCTTATGATATTAATTCAGACGTTATCGAGATAGATGATGCTGATTACGGAATATGGTACATGGACGTATCTGAAAGACCTGAAGTTTATCAGGGAAAGACTGTTAAATTCAAGGGACAGGTTCTTAAGAATAAGTACTTCAAGGATAAGAATTTCGTTCCGGGAAGACAGGTTATGACATGCTGTGCAGCAGATTTACAGTTCATCGGATATATCAGTTATTATGACCATATCAGTTCTCTTGAGAATAAGCAATGGGTAACTGTAACCGCAACTATAAAGTATGAATTTCAGATGGCATATAAGAAGAAAGGACCTGTCCTCTATGTTTCAGAGGTAGTGCCTGCTGAGGCGCCACAGGAAGAGATGGTGTATTTCTAAATGATACAGGATATAGAACCGGTCAGACTGGATAATCAGTACAGGAATGTAGCACCTGATGATGGGGATATGGTTTTCTTCTTTGAGGGTAGTTCATTGCTTGGAAGACTTGATGAAGATATTATAAATGTTCCTTCATACAGGGAATTTCTTGATGGATATAATGGCAGTGATGCCGATAATCATGGGGATAGGGATTTTGATTTCATATATCTGTTTGCATTAGTGATGCCAGATAGAACAGAAAACAGATTCTTCCTTGCAAAACCTGTAATATCTGAAAGTAATATAGCAAAGGGAAGCTTCCAGGGAGAAATGGCGGATTCTGCAGTCCATATTGAATATGAGAGCTGTTGGGAAGGATATGAATTCACAGGAGTTAATCTGTTCAGGAAAGCCAGACCAAAGGAAATTGCATATGCATCCATAACCGCATTTCATCTATATGGATGGTACAGAGATAATACTTTCTGTGGAAGATGTGGACATACTTTACTTCATGGTAAGAAAGAGAGAATGATGTTCTGTCCAGTCTGTAAGAATAGCATTTATCCTAAGATATGTCCGGCTGTTATTGTTGCTGTTACATGTGGTGACAAGATTCTCCTCACTAAGTACGTTGGACGTACATACAAGGATTATGCTCTTGTGGCAGGATTTACAGAAATTGGGGAGACAGTGGAAGAAACGGTTCACAGAGAGGTTTTCGAGGAGACTGGGCTTAAGGTTAAGAATTTGAGATACTATAAAAGTCAGCCCTGGGGGTTGTCAGGTTCACTGCTCTACGGATACTTCTGTGAAGTTGACGGAGATACTGGAATAACACTGCAGGAGGATGAACTTGCCATTGGAAAATGGGTTTCTGCCAGTGATATTGATATGATTGATGATGGAATCAGTCTTACCAAAGAAATGATAGTAAAATTTGCCAGGGAACATTCTGAATAGATTAAACAGTTTAGCCTGGCTGGCAGGCAATCTGCAATCAGGATTATACATGAATATATTAAAATCGCTGTAAGTGTACCTTATTCCAATGGTTAGATTATTAGTCTTACTTTTGGAAACCGGTATAATACCTACAGCGATTTTTTACTGGACTTTCATTCGTCCTTATTTCCAGCTTTTAAAACTTATATTCATATCAACATTGCCGTTGATACCATCGATGCTGCCGGAACTTGTGTACTGCCACATGGCGATTTCGTATGGAATGTAAGGAGTATCTGCATACATTGCATACCATTTGTCGTAGTCTTCAAGCCGTTCCATCTCAAGACGGCCGGCAAAATATCTTGAGTTGGAATATATCATAGGAGTGTATCCCGCTGCTTTAATTCTCTCACAGAATGCCACGACTACATCAGTAAGCTCTGAATTGGACAGTGAATTCTGACGGGCGGTGTCTTCTGGAGCTGTCTCCACATCAAGGCATACAGGATAATCTACATGATATGGCTTAAGGCAGTTGATTACAAAATCAGCTTCTTCCTCAGCTTCTTCCTTAGTTAATGCCTGTGTATAGAAATATGCCCCTATGCTGACATCATTGGCAAGAGCATTCCTTGCATTAGTATCAAACTTGGTATCCTGGGTTAATGTACCGCTTTCATAACCTCTGTATCCACAACGGATAATTGCGTATTCAACACCGCTGTTCTTAACCTTGGAGAAATCAATGTTTCCCTGATACTGGGATACATCAATTCCCTTAAGAGTGGTAATCGAACTGTCATTATAGGTAATCTCACCATTATCATCTTTAACAAATTTCTGGTTGTCCAGATTGTTTAATTTAAGATTCTTGTTAATTGGTGAGAAATAATAACGGCCATCTACAGTGTAAATATAATCATCAGGGTAGAACTGGCGAAGAATAGCGTTAATACCTGTGCCCCCCTCAAGGCGCTGTTTGATTTCATCTACCTTGGCATCTTCACCATTCTGGCGGGCAGTCTCCTTAATACTGGTTATCTGGGCTGGTGTGTAGAATCTTGTGCCACGGTTTGTCCAGGCTTTCCACATGTTAAATCTGAAGAACATGAAGCTTCCCACCAGAATCAGAATAATCAGAACAGAAGCAAGGATGATTATAATCTGTAGCAGCATTTTCGTTTGTTTCCTGCTGTTCATTGTTTAACCTCCGTATTTTGTTGTAAAATTATAAATAATGTGATATTCTTTTTAACATCGAACATATACTATTCTATCAAATTATTACTGAATAGTAAATGTAGAATTAGAAGGACTGCGTTAAAATACACATTTATCTTGATATATATGTGGCGCAGGAATGGAGGGTTATAATGAAGAAATATTTGGCAGAATTTATCGGTACATTTGTACTGACATTCATGGCGTGCGGTGCCGCATCATTTACAGCAGGATATCAGGGGCTTCTTGGAGTAGTAGGAATTGCCCTTATATTTGGTATGGTAGTTACAGCAATGGCTTACTCAATAGGAAATGTGTCAGGCTGCCATATTAATCCGGCAGTTTCCCTGGGACTTTTTGTATCAGGCAGAATGGGTGTGATTGACTTTATCGGATATGTAGCTGCACAGCTTTTAGGCGGTATTGCAGCAGGTTTTGCAATGTTAGGAATCAGCAAATCCTTTAATGCACAGGTTGTTTCATCATATGAACAGTATGGTTACAGCCTTACAAGTCTTGGAACTAACGGATTTGGAGAAAATGGTGGATTCTTACAGATTAACATGTGGGGAGCATTGATTGTTGAGATTATTCTTTCATTTGTATTTGTAATTGCTGTTTTAGGTGTTACTGCCAAGAAGGAATACAGTTCTGTTGCAGGTCTTGTAATAGGTGTTGCACTTACAGCTGTTCATCTCTTTGGTATTCCTTTCACAGGAACAAGTGTAAACCCTGCAAGAAGCTTTGGACCAGCCATTGTTAGGGCTGTTACAGGTGATATCACTCCACTTGTTCAGGTATGGGTGTTTATCGTTGGACCACTTGCAGGTGCTTTACTGGCAGCTGTAATCTATATGTTTCTCACATCTGAGAAGACATCTGGTGCAGAAAAGGCAGCAGAGATTAGTGAGGAAGAGGCTTTAGAGGCTGAGGTTAATGCAGCGGCAGTAATCGCAGAATCAGAGGAAGAGGCAGTTGCTGAAACTTCTGAGACAGAGGCAGAGTAATATATAAAATTAAGTAGTATTGAATGTAATAAGACAGGGGATGTATACCTCCCCTATGAGAAATAACCTCTGGTCATGATTGGTGACCAGAGGTTATTGTAGTCATTGTTCCGTCTGCAAGATCTTTGGATACAAATGGAATAAAGTAAAATGGTACAGTGAGTAGTTTTTGTTCAGGGTTATAACCATAATTGTTTTTTGAAACCTTAATAGCATATTCAAACTTGTTATGGTTCGAGAATTTTTCAAGAGAATTAAGTGTACCTCTGCCTTTTTTTACATCAATGGGGTAGAGTTTATTGTCTGACTCAATGATAAATTCAAGTTCGGCGGAGGATTTACCACGCCAATAGAAGAGTTTATGTTCTTTTGCAATCAATTCGTTAGCGACAAAGTTTTCAAAGAAAATGCCTGATAAGGTATTCTCCCTTTCACTTGATATAAAGGATGCGGCATTTATACCGCTCTGGTACGAGAACATACCTATATCGCCGAGGAATAAACGGAAATTGCTTTCGCTATCTGGGATAAGCGGCATTGTGATATGTTCTTTTAATTGGAAAGACTGATTAACAATGTGCGCCATTGTGAGCCACTGAATAGATGTTGCAAAATCTCTTGTTTTACTTTTTTCTTCAATGAGTCCAGGAGAAAAGTTCTTTGACTCTTTGTTTAACTCTCTGTAAATATTCTGGAACAGTACACGAGAACGAAGTACTGCTTCCTGACTAGCCTGATACAGTTCCATATCAGCAAGGTAATTATCGTATAAAACTTTGAGAATTTCTCTTGATTCAAGAAGATTGTTATCTTCAATATAGGCTTCCACTGCTTCAGGCATACCGCCTATAAGCAAATATTTATATACTTGCTCCAATGCCAGCTCGTGAATCTGGCTATCCAATGGTTGTTTATCCTCATAAGCTTTTTTTATGGCATTATAGAGTATCTTATTACTGTTCATAAGAAATTCATCAAAGGTCATGGAATAAACCGTAATCTGATTAATTTTTCCTACCGGAAAAAGAAACTTGTCATTTTCATTTGAACCTCTTTTATGTGTTTCTCTTTGAAGTTTAATACGCACCATGGAACCAGTTGCAATAACGGGAATTTCTCTATAATCCTGACAAAAATATTTGAGCGACGAAATGATGTTAGGACATTCCTGCACCTCGTCAAAAATCAACAGCGTTTTTTCGTTTATCTGTTTCCCTTTACGCAATGAGATATATTCAATGATTTTTTCTGCATTTGCGGTTTCGGAACAAAACTCACGGATTTCATCTTCTTTTTTACAGTCGATGTAAATATAGTTGTTTTTATAATACGTTTCTGCAAAAATTTCTTTGACAAGATAGGTTTTTCCAACCTGCCTTGCACCCCAGACAATCAATGGTTTCTTACGTTTGTCTTTGTCCCAATCTATCAGCTTTTGCAATGCGATTCGTTCCATATCTAATCCTCCGTGCATTTTATGAATATATCATAGTATAACTTGCACCAATTTTCAAGTGATTTGAATAGTTATTTGCACCTTTAAGGGTGTGAATTTATATATTATTTGCACTTTTATATATGGATTTGTAGCAGTCAAGAAAAGTA
>CALZFR010000065.1 GCA_945648485.1 uncultured Eubacterium sp.
ATGTTGACAGATTTATCTGTCAGGTCTGTATCATGGAAATACACATGTCCTTCTGTAGGTATTTCAAGCATATTGAGAGACCTTAAAAATGTTGATTTACCACAGCCTGAAGGTCCGATAATTGCAATAACTTCTCCTTTTTTAATTGTTGTGCTGATTCCGTTAAGCACAACATGATTTCCAAATACTTTCTTTAAATTCTCAACAGTGATGATTACATCACCAGTGTTATTATTATCTGCGTTCATTGCTTCTCAATCTCCTTTCAAGCTTCTTTACAAGGGTTGAAAGAACTACAACCAGTAAAAGATAGATAATGGCTACTGCAAACAGTGGAAGCATTGCATCATAGGTGATGCTTCGGATAATATCACCGCCACGTGTAAGGTCATTCAGACCAATATAACCACTGATTGATGTCTCCTTTAACAGAACAATAAATTCATTTGCCAGAGCTGGAAGAACATTCTTGAAAGCCTGAGGAAGTATTACATGAATAAATGTATTCTTGTATGGGAGACCAAGGCTTCTTGCTGCTTCAAACTGGCCGTTGTCTATTGACATAATTCCTGAACGGAATATTTCTGCAACGTAGGCACCTGAGTTGATACCGAATGCCAGAATGGCTACAATCAGCTTATTAATACTTACTGAACCAAATATAATGTAGTATATAATCAGAAGCTGTACCATAGTAGGTGTACCACGGATAACAGTAAGATATATGTTGCAGATAAAGTTTGCAATCTTAAGACCGCCGGATTTATCATGTGTTGAGCGGATTACAGCAACTATAAATCCGATGAGTATACCCATTAATGCGGCACAGAATGCAATAATAATTGTATTTTTTAAACCTGTAAGAATAAACTGGTATCTGTTATCTGTAAGAAAGTCACTCTTAAACCTTGATATGAAATTTGTATTTTCAGCTATAGCCTCGTTATCTCTTACAATAATTACCTGGCTTGATGTTGTATATGTGTTAGAGAAATCAATGTTCTTAAGTCTATCAGCAGTAACTGTCATACCGGCAGCACCGAAATCAGCTTTACCTGACTGAACTGCGGTAATAATTGAATCAAACTCCATATCTTCAACAGTAAGCTTCATTCCCATGTAGTCTGCTATAGCAGTTGCAATATCCACATCAATACCTGTAACCTTACCATTATCATAATATTCATAAGGCTTGAAGTAGGCGTTAGTTGCCATAACAAGAGTTCCTTTGTCATGGGTAGTACCTGCAGGGGAAACATATGGGGTCTTTCCTGCGTTCTCACCGATATAATTATTAATTATATTCTGGAGAGTGCCATTCTTCTTAAGATAGTCAAGGGCTTCGTTAATTGAAGCTGTAAGTTCAGGACGGCTCTTGGAAATGCAGATAGCATAGTCCTCTTTTACGAATTCCTCATCAAGAATCATAAGCTCCCTGTTAGTTTCAACAAATGCTTTTGCAGGCATCTCATCGATGATTACTGCATCAATCTTTCCCTGCTTAAGTGCTGTAACGGCATCATTACCTTTGTTGTAACGCTCTATGACGGTGCCTGAACCGTCTTCTTCCATATCACTTGCCAGAATATCTCCTGTTGTTCCAAGCTGTACACCAATCTTTTTGCCAGACAGATCATCTACGGAAAATACGGTGTTTTCAGCTTTCTTTCCGCATCCGGAAAGCATGGCAACAGCAAGAATCGTGATAGAAAGCAGTGTTAATTGTTTTATTATGTTTTTCACGATTTCTAATCCTCCTTGGGGTTGTATTGACGAATATGTAAGTATGTTCAAAAACAGACTCAATCTTACATCTAGCCTTAATTATACACAAAAATGTCTTGTGCCACAATATAAAAAAGGATAAAATGAATTCTATGAAGAGAAGAACACCATATTATTATAAAAATTTTAAATGTATTGCCGGAGATTGCAGGGATACTTGCTGTGCTGGATGGGATGTGGATGTTGATGAGAAGTCCTACAGGTTTTACAGGAAAGTGAAGGGGGATTTCGGAAAGAGATTAAAAAGTGTGATGGTGCCGGATTCAGAGGGAGGATGCACATTTACACTGACTGAGGATAACAGATGTCCATTTCTTAATGACAGCAACCTGTGTGACTTGTATATTGCACTGGGAGAAGAGCACCTGTGTGAAACCTGTGATGAATTTCCAAGATTCATTAATGAGTACGGCAGTCTGCGGGAAGTGGGATTGGCTCCATCCTGTATAACAGCCGGTGAGATTATGTTTGCAGACAGGCAGAGGATGCATTTTGACGAGGAAGAAGACGGCAGACCTGTAGATATGTACAACGACATAGATGGATTCCTGTATCTGCAGCTTAATAACGCAAGAAATACCGCATTTGACATAATTGACATGGAGGATTTCACTACAGATGAGGTATGCGTGATTCTGCTGGAATACGCTAAGAAAATTCAGTGGTACATGGACAGGAATATGGATAATTATATTCCAAGGGCAATAGACAGGTTTAAGGACAGCAATTATTTAAAGAAACTGGTAGAGAAGAAGAGGGAAGAGATTTCCAGAGAAACAGAGCGTATCTGCATAGATGAATTCTTTAACAGCTTTAAGGGAATGGAGATAATTAATCCTGACTGGCTTAAGTATACGGGAATGGAGAAACATTTTGAAGAGAAACTGATGTCAGATATTGAAAAAAACGGACATGATAATGAAAGCTTCAGGGAATGTGATGGAATTCCAGACATAGGATATAACAGAAAATATGCTTACTGCCGCAGGGAGTTTGATAAATACTACGGAAAGCAGGAATTCCGTTACAGACAGCTGCTGGATTACTATGTGTATAGATATTTTATAGATGCAGTTAATGACTTTAATATTGTTCTTAAGATGAAGAATGCACTGGTTGGATATCTGGTGGTAAAGCACCTGGATATGGTTGTATGGGATGCCAGTGGAAAACTTGATTATGATGAATTTGTGGATATTGCCCATCTGTATTCAAGACAGTTTGAACATTCCTATACCAATTATGAAAGGTATAGCAGCTTTTTCATGAAGAAAAGCTGTTACAGCATTAAGGAGCTGGAACAGATTCTTATGGTGTGAAAGGAGTTATATGTTTGGGATTAAGAATATCAGAAAGAGCTATGGAAAACATGTGGTTCTTGACAACGTAAGTCTGTCTGTGATGCCTGGAGAGGCTGTATGTGTTGCAGGAAGCAACGGCTGTGGTAAATCAACACTTCTCCGTATTATGGCAGGTGTGATAAATCCTGACAGTGGCGACCTGATGTATTGCATAGAAGGAGTGGATAATATATCTCCTGCGGTTTTGTCTGGAAGGGTGGCAAAGAGGTGCTTTTTTGAGGAGAAGGTTGGATTCGTTCCACAGGATAATCCTCTTATAGAGGAATTGTCCGTCAGGGATAATCTGAGATTCTGGTATGCAGGGAAACCTGGCATTAAAAGTATTGCGGATATACTTGATGAACCACTGGTGGAGACCTTGAATATATCCTCTTATCTTGATAAAAAGGTTTCAGCCCTGTCAGGAGGAATGAAGAAAAGAGTAAGCATTGCCTGTGCATGTGGGTGTCATCCTGAAATTCTCATTATGGATGAGCCGGGTGCATCTCTTGATTTGATGTGTAAAGCTGATATCAGGAAATTCATTAATGATTATAAGGCTTTAGGAGGGATGATTGTATTTTCCAGCCATGAGGATGAGGAGATTGCCATGGCGGACAGAATGGCAGTTATTGCAGATGGACGCCTTACAGAACTTACAAGGGTGCTTCATGGAACAGAGCTTCTTAATTACATAAGGAGTAAAAGTCATGAATAAATATTTTGCACTCTTTGTTATACGAATCAGGCAGATGATGATTGCATTTCCCAAGGCTGCTGCAGGGACAGTTATGTTCGTTATTCTTCTTTCGGTTGGAACAATGGGCATAAAGATAAGCAGTGAAAAGACAGGCCAGCCACAAGACATGCTGGTGGTGGCAGTATGTCTTCCACAAGACGAAGGGGGCTTACTAGATGAGTCCAGATACATAAAGGCAGCGGCAGATTATGTTGCCAGTCTTGAAGCTGTGAAAAATGTTGGAAGATTTGAATACTGTAATGATGAGAATACAGCATTAAAGAAACTTAAAAATGGAGAATATGCAGCGGTACTGGTAATACCGGAGAATTTTATAGGTACAATTATATCAGGAGGAGAGAATCCGGCCAGAGTTATATTTGCGGGCAGTGGAGCTAACATATCTTCATCACTTTTTCAGGAGATGATGGAGGCAGCAGCTTCGGATGTGGGGTCTGCACAGATTGGGATATATTCAGTGGATGATGTTATACGGGAGTATTTTAACAGCATTCCCATGATACTAAAAGCAGATGTAGAGCTGAATAAGGAATATATGTCATATGCCTTTGACAGAAGTGTATATTTTACTACTGAATACATCAATGACAAGGGGCTTAATGTGGTGCAGTCCTTTGTGTGCGCCGGCATAATGGTTATTATTGCCATGGGAGGTGTAATGTGCGTGAATGTATTGAAGCCTGACGGAAAGGACTTTGCTGATTCTCTTAAACAGAAAGGAATTTCAACATCTGCATCATATGTTTCAAAAGTTCTTGGAGTTACAACCATTCTGTTTGCTATATATGGTATAATATATCTTCTTGTTGCACTGTCTGCCATGAGGTTTACTGGTGTGGGGGAAATTATCACTGCTGTAGATGGGTTTTGCGAATATACCCTGCAAGGTGCCCTCAGTGCTTTTGCACATATTGGTCTGGGACTTGTAAGACTGTTTGGTGCTATTCTTATTAATTCTGCAATGGCTGGGATAATATATTATCTGGCAGCAGGCAAACAGGGAAGAGAAGGCAGGGACAGCGGAGGAAATACGGGTTCTATAAGTGCAATTATAGTTCTGTGTATTGTGTATATTGTTATGTTTACTGCATCTGGGTGCATTATTGACAATGCATTTATGCCGGAATGGATAAGAAAAACAGGAGAACTACTTCCAACAAGATGGATGTTTGATTTAATAAAGGGTGGAATAATATAATTAATTTGTAGTTTTGTATATGAGGAATGGAGACTTATATGAAATATGGGACTCGTATAATTACTTGGGTCTGGCTGATGGCAAAGAGAGTGCTAAGTTCGCCATTGATGGTGGTGTTGCTTATTGCCATGCCAGTGTCAGGGTTAATTATATATAATCTTCCAGCTGCATCCGGCGATGGAAAGCCAAGAGCTGTGCTGTATGTGGAAGATGAAGATGAGATAGCAAAGGGCACTGTGGAGCAGCTCATTATGTCAGATGGCACCATAACATATTACAGAGCTGACAGCCAGAATACCTTGTATCAGGATATATCCTCTGGCAAAGCTGATTTTGGATATGTCATCAGGAAAGATTTGTCTGGAAGACTTGACAGAAAGTCTTATGATGAAGCTATTGTAATGGTGGCAAAGGAACAGTCCTATATAACAGCCATATCAAATGAAATTGTATTCAAGGAGATGTTTCGTAAGTATTCAGTCAGGATTGCTGAAAATTATCTGGTGAATCTGGAAACAGAAACTGTAGATAAAGATATTTTAAAGAAGGCTTTCAGAGATAAGATTGAGAGATATTCCATGGATGCAGGAATATCGTACTTCAGGTTTGAAATGCTGGAGCCGGAGAGTGGCAACGCAGGAAGTATTGACACAACATCTCTTGAAAATGTGTCTGTTGCTTATCCTGTAAGGGGAGTGCTGGGAGTTCTGGTTATGGTTGCGGCACTTTGCGGAGCGGTATTTTACAGTTCTGACAGAAAGAAGGGTGTATTTGCTGCTCTTTCATCTGAAAGTGTACCTCTTCTGGCAATTCTTTATGTGCTGGTTCCAACAGCTTTATTTGCTGTTTCGGCTGAAATTACACTGGCTTTCACAGGTATTGGCGCATTTCCATATGAAATATGGAGAATGTTTCTCTATGTTCTGCTTCTTACGGCAGTGGCTGGTCTCCTTGGATTGGTGATTAAGGATGCCAATGTTCTGGCAGGGGCAATACCAGTGCTTACTGTGGCAAGCCTTGTATTCTGCCCAGTGTTTATTAATCTTACAGGAGTAGTGCCTGTTATAAGATATATCTGCCGGCTTCTGCCGGTGTATTACTACATATAGGAGGATACGGTATTGTACGCTGCATTGATGGATGTGACACCTCTCTTTGAGGATAAAGAACTTTATGAAAAAAGCTGTCTTATGGTAAGTGAACAGAGAAGAAAGAAGGCTCACAAATATTCTAAATACAAGGACAAATGCAGGTCAGTAGGAGCGGGGATTCTTCTTAACCTGTGCCTGGGGGAATATCTTGTTAAGTCTGGTCAAAATGAAGGATATTCCACGAGAGGGTGGAAGGATGCCATAGATTATTATGTAGGAAAAATACCGGTAATCAATATGAAAAAAGCCCTTAATTGTGTTGATGAAAGCCTTAACTGGAATATGAAATTCCATGAGCATGGTAAGCCTTATTTTGATGAGGCGGATAATACTGTGGACAGTGACATCAGATTTAGTCTGTCTCATTCCGGGAAATATGTGGCATGTGCTGTATCTGACCACAATGTAGGAATTGATGTGGAAGGAGACAGGAAGGTTAATGCCGGGATTGCAAGAAAATATTTCACACACAACGAAAGAAACAATATCATGACGGATGAGGATTTCTTCAAGATATGGACACTGAAGGAAGCTTATGGAAAGATTACAGGGAAGGGTGTCTATAAGGGAATGAAACAGGATGTATATGAACTGGGAGATATGTATGAGGCTATCAGTATAAGGTACGAAAACTATTATATTGGACTGCTGGAAGATAAAGCCATGGAATTAGAGATTACTGAGGTGTCTCCTTAACAGACTCAGGCAAAAAGGGCTGCACACTAATTGCTTAGTGTGCAGCCTTATGTTTGCTTAATTATATTATTTTGTGTTCTTAAGAGAAGCTTCGATAAAGCCTTTAAACAGTGGATGTGGTCTGTTTGGTCTTGACTTAAGCTCTGGGTGAGCCTGTGTACATACAAACCATGGGTGGTCCTCAATCTCAATCATTTCTACAATTCTTCCATCAGGTGAAATACCTGTAAGCTTCATGCCGTGCTCTTTTAATACATTTCTGTAATCGTTATTGACTTCATAACGATGACGGTGACGCTCATGAATCTCTTCTTCACCATAGAGCGAATATGCTATGCTTGACTTGTCAAGAACGCATGGATATGAACCAAGTCTTAATGTTCCTCCGATATCATCGATACCCTCCTGGTCAGGCATAAGGTGGATAACCGGGTGAGTTGTATCTGGCATGAACTCGCTGCTGAATGCATCTTCAAAGCCTACAACGTGGCGGGCAAATTCAACGATAGATAACTGCATTCCAAGACAGATACCAAGAAGAGGTACTTTGTTCTCTCTTGCATACTGGATTGAATCAATCATTCCTTCAATTCCTCTGTCGCCGAATCCGCCAGGAACAATAATTCCCGATACATCACCTAAGATGTCTGCAACATTATCTTTATTAACTGTTTCTGAGTCAACCCATTTGATATTGACTTCTGCTGAATTGGCAACGCCACCATGCTTTAATGCTTCAACCACGCTGATGTAAGCATCATGGAGCTGTGTATATTTACCTACAAGGGCAATTGTAACCTTCTTGGTTGGGTTCTTCCATGCTGTGCACATGTCTCTCCATTCCTTAAGGTCTGGTTCAGGACAATCAAGCTTTAAGCACTCACAGGCAACCTGGGCAAGATGTTCTTCTTCCATGGCAAGTGGTGCATCATAGAGGATGTCCACATCAAGATTCTGAAGTACATGTGTCTTAGGCACATTACAGAATAATGCAATCTTTTCCTTGATTCCGTTATCAAGTGGATGTTCTGTACGGCATACGATGATGTCAGGCTGGATTCCCATTCCCTGAAGCTCTTTAACGCTTGCCTGTGTAGGCTTTGTCTTCATCTCTCCTGAAGCTTTAAGGTATGGAATAAGTGTAACATGGCAAAGAATTGCATTCTCATGTCCAACCTCATGCTGGAACTGTCTTATTGCCTCAAGGAAAGGCTGGCTTTCAATATCACCAACAGTTCCACCTACTTCAATAATAGCAATCTTCATATCGTCAGAAGAGTAATCACGGTAGAATCTGCTCTTGATTTCGTTAGTAATGTGTGGAATAACCTGAACTGTTCCTCCGCCAAAATCTCCACGGCGTTCTTTCTGAAGAACTGTCCAGTATACTTTACCAGTTGTCACATTAGAATTCTTATTAAGGCTTTCGTCAATGAATCTTTCATAGTGTCCAAGGTCAAGATCTGTCTCTGCTCCATCATCAGTTACAAATACTTCACCATGTTGTATTGGGTTCATTGTTCCTGGATCAATATTAATGTATGGGTCAAACTTCTGCATTGTAACTTTGAACCCCCGGGCTTTAAGCAAGCGGCCTAAAGAAGCAGCGGTGATTCCCTTTCCAAGTCCTGATACAACACCACCAGTGACGAATACGTATTTAACAGGCATAGCCTCCTCCGTTCTGCCGTTATTCGGCTTTGAAATAATAATGTTAGTAAAATTAATAAAAATATCCGGTAGCAAAATATCACCACCGGCTAAAAACTATCTGCCAACTATTATACAACGTGTTTGGGTTTATTTCCACACATTTTTAAAAAATATTTATAATTAAAAGGAAACTAAAAATAATCTTTATTATTTTTTAATTGATTTATAAGTGGTTACTATATATAATGTACACGTGATTTTGTGTTTATTTAAGATGAAGCAACAGGTTTATAATAATAAATCTGACATAAGACCTGTATAAGATTGAGGAGATTATCGTAGATGGGAAACGAAGAAAACAACACTAATAATGATAGAAATGGTTACAACAACCAGGGCGGCTACAACGGTCAGGGTGGCTACAATGGTCAGGGCGGCTACAACGGTCAGGGCGGCTATAATGGTCAGGGTGGCTACAACGGTCAGGGCG
>CALZFR010000066.1 GCA_945648485.1 uncultured Eubacterium sp.
ATAAGGAATGAACATATTAAATGCAGAAAAGATTAGCAAGAGCTATGGCGAAAAGGTGCTGTTTTCACAGGTGACTCTGGGTGTTAATAAGGGCGATAAAATAGGCGTAATCGGTGTTAACGGAACTGGGAAGTCAACATTTTTAAAGATTGTGGCAGGAATCAGTTCGCCTGATGAAGGGCAGGTTGTTATGGGAAGGGATGTGACTGTCACATATCTTGCCCAGGCACCGGATTTTGCTGAGAACGATTCTATCCTTGAGTATGTGCTTCGTGGCAAACCTGATGCAACAGAGGCGGAGGCTAAGAAGATTCTTACAAAACTGGGGATTAATGATTTTGATGCGGATATCAATACTCTTTCGGGAGGGCAGAAGAAAAGGATTGCCCTGGCAAAGACTCTTGTAAGCCCCGCAGAGGTTCTGATACTGGATGAGCCTACTAACCATCTGGACAGTGATATGGTTATGTGGCTGGAACAGTTCATTAAGGGATTTAAAGGGGAACTGCTGGTAGTTACCCATGACAGATATTTTCTTGATAATGTGACTAACAGAATCGTGGAGCTGGATAAGGGGAAGTTGTACAGCTATGATACAAATTATTCCGGTTTCCTTGAATTAAAGACCCAGAGGGAGGAAGATTTAAGGTCTACAGAGGCAAAGAGAGCCAATATTCTGAGGCGTGAGCTGGAGTGGATTAAAAGGGGATGTCAGGCAAGGTCTACCAAGCAGCAGGCTAGAATTGACAGGTATGAGGATATGAAAGAGGCTTCCAGACAGGCAAGGGCAAGCTTTGATAACAAGCCCCTGGAGATGACATCCATATCTACAAGACTGGGTAAGAAGACTGTTGAACTGAATAACATTACTAAAGGATTTAACGGGAAAAAGGTAATAGATGATTTTTCATATATATTCTTAAGGGATGACCGTATAGGTATAATAGGAAGAAATGGATGCGGCAAATCAACTCTTATGAAAATTATTACTGGACAATTGATGCCTGATTCTGGAACTGTAGAGATAGGTGATACAGTAAGAATTGGTTACTTTATGCAGGAGAATGAGCCTCTTGACAATTCTAAGACAGTTCTTGAGTTCGTAAGGAGTATTGGTGAATATGTAAACACTGTAAATGGTAAAGCTACTGCATCACAGATGTGCGAAAAATTCCTGTTTGGACCTAAAGCACAATGGACACCTATATCCAAGCTGTCAGGAGGGGAGAAGAGAAGGCTGTATCTTCTAAGCGTACTTATGAGTTCGCCTAATGTACTTATTCTTGATGAGCCTACCAACGACCTGGACATAGAGACATTGGAGATTCTGGAGGAATATCTTGACGGTTTTTCCGGAATTGTCATAGTTGTTTCCCATGACAGATATTTTCTGGATAGGGTTGTGGATAGAATATTTGCATTTGAGGAGGATGGACATCTTAAGCAGTATGAGGGAGGCTTTTCTGATTATTATGAGAAAGCAGTTTCTTCTATATTATATAATGAAGATAATCCGTCAATGAAAGAATACAAATCCCAGGGACATGATACTGGAAAGAAACAGGATGGTGATACAACAACAGGGAGCGGAAAACCTAAGTATGTCAAAGACAGAAGCAACCAGTTGAAGTTTACTTATGCCCAGCAGAAGGAATATGAGACTATTGATGACGATATTGCAAAGCTGGAGGCGGATGTTGCAAGGCTTGATGAAGAGATTGCAGCTAATGCTACTTCTTACAGCAGACTTAATGAGCTGATGGAGGAGAAAGCTGCAAAAGAAAAGGAGCTGGAAGAGAAAATGGATAGATGGGTTTTCTTGAATGATCTGGCAGAACAGATTGTACTAAAAAAAGAACAATAATTTTTATTGCATTTGCAGATGAGTTAATGTATACTATCACTTGCTGTGACATTGATAGCTATGAAGCGTGAGGTTGCTGCGTTTGCAGGTTTTTCCGTGGAGCGAATGTCAAGGCCGGTTATCCGGCTAACAAACTGGCGACAAGTCACTGTACCAATAATCATCTGCATTTGCAGAAATGACACGTTAGTTTCTGGGATGTGAATCCTCGATACACGTGGGAGTGTGTACAGTCACCGCTTGTCGTACTTACAAAACAAAGTGCGAAAAGGAGGCGACTTTTTTTATGGCAGCAAATCAGGTAATCAGAATAACTCTGAAGGCTTATGATCATCAGTTAGTAGATCAGTCAGCGAAGAAAATCATCGAAACTGTTAAGAAGACAGGAGCTAGTGTGAGTGGTCCAGTACCTCTTCCAACTAAGAAGGAAGTTGTTACAATCATAAGAGCTGTTCACAAGTACAAGTATTCAAGAGAGCAGTTTGAGCAGAGAACTCACAAGAGACTCATCGATGTTTTAACACCTTCACAGAAGACTGTTGATGCATTATCTAAATTAGAGATGCCAGCTGGTGTATTCATCAATCTTAAGGTTATGAACTAATCATTTCCTTACATTTTTCATTATTTTAAGAGCATTAATCCTAAGGGTTTAATATAGAAGTAACAGGCAGTGGTGCAGGTTCCACTTATATTAGCTGTTCTAGGATGACAGGATGCGCTGTGTATGCCACTGGCGCCCGGCATTAGTTTGCAGGACACATCATCTTGTCCGCTGTAGATTAAACAGGAGGAAAATCAATGAAGAAGGCAATTTTAGCTACAAAAGTCGGAATGACTCAAATCTTCAACGAAGACGGTGTTTTAACACCTGTAACTGTTCTTCAGGCTGGCCCTTGTGTTGTTACACAAGTAAAGACAGTTGAGAATGACGGTTATGATGCAGTTCAGGTAGGTTTCGCTGATATTAAAGAGAAGTTAGTCAGCAAGCCTGTAAAAGGACAGTTTGACAAGGCAGAAGTTCCTTACAAGAGATTTGTAAGAGAGTTCAAGTTTGAGAATGCTTCTGAGTATTCAGTTAAGGATGAAATCAAGGCTGATATCTTTGCAGCAGGAGACAAGGTTGACGCAACTGCTATTTCAAAGGGTAAAGGTTTCCAGGGCGCAATCAAGAGATTGGGTCAGTCAAGAGGACCTATGGCTCACGGTTCTAAATTCCACAGACATCAGGGTTCAAATGGATCAGCAACAACACCTGGTAGAGTATTCAAGGGAAAAGGAATGCCTGGACATATGGGTTCAAAGAGAATCACAATCCAGAATCTCGAAGTAGTAAAAGTTGATGTTGAAAACAATATTATCTTAGTTAAGGGTGCTGTACCTGGACCTAAGAAATCATTAGTAACACTGAAAGAAACAGTAAAGGCTGCTAAGTAGTTTTTGCTAAGGAAGGAGGACCACACAGATGGCAAAAGTATCTGTTTACAATATTGATGGCAAAGAAGTTGGTTCTATAGAGTTAAATGATGCTGTATTTGGCGTAGAGGTTAATGAACACCTTGTTCACCTTGCAGTAGTTAACCAGCTTGCTAATAAACGTCAGGGAACACAGAGCGCTAAGACACGTTCAGAGGTTTCTGGTGGCGGAAGAAAACCATGGAGACAGAAGGGAACTGGTCATGCAAGACAGGGTTCTACAAGAGCTCCACAGTGGACTGGCGGCGGAGTTGTATTTGCACCAAAGCCAAGAGATTATTCATTCAAGATGAATAAGAAAGAGAAGAAGATTGCTCTTCTTTCAGCTTTATCATCAAAGGTTAATGACAGTAAGATCGTAGTTCTTGACAGCTTCAATCTTGATGAAATCAAGACAAAGAAGTTCGCAGAGGTTATGAACAACATTAAGGTTTCTAATGCACTTTTCGTAATCGAAGGCGAGAACAAGAACGTAGTTCTTTCAGGAAGAAATATTCCAACAGTTAAGGTTTCAGCAACTAACGAAATCAACACATACGATGTATTAAAGTATGACACATTAGTAGTTACTAAGGCTGCTGTTGAGAAACTTGAGGAGGTGTATGCATAATGGCAAACGTACAGTATTATGACGTAATCATGAAGCCTGTTATCACAGAGAAGTCTATGGCAGATATGGCTTTCAAGAAATATACATTTTTAGTACACCCAGAAGCTAACAAGACAATGATCAAGGAAGCTGTAGAGAGAATGTTTGATGGAGTTAAGGTTCAGAACGTTAACACATTAAACAGCATTGGTAAGAAAAAGAGAAGAGGCAGAACAGAAGGAACAACTGCCAAGACTAAGAAAGCTATCGTTCAGTTGACAGAGGATAGCAAGGATATTGAGATCTTCCAGGGTCTTTAATTATCCACTGGTGTAGACAACAATATTACACAACTCGAAAGGAGAAAAAATAATGGGAATCAAAACATATAACCCATATACACCTTCCAGAAGAAATATGACTGGATCTGATTTCTCAGAAATCACAAAGACAACTCCTGAAAAGTCATTAATCGCTTCTAAGAAGAAGACAGCTGGTCGTAATAACCAGGGTAAGATCACTGTTAGACACCATGGTGGTGGAAACAGACAGAAGTACAGAATTATCGACTTCAAGAGAAATAAGGAAGGTATTCCAGCAAAAGTTATTGGTATCGAGTACGATCCTAACAGAACAGCTAACATCGCATTAATCTGTTATGCAGATGGCGAGAAAGCATATATTTTAGCACCTCAGGGATTAACAGACGGAATGACAGTTCAGAACGGTTCTGGTGCAGAAGTAAGAGTAGGTAACTGCTTACCACTTTCTGAGATCCCTGTTGGTACACAGATTCACAACATTGAATTATATCCAGGCAAGGGCGGACAGCTTGTTCGTTCAGCTGGTAACTCAGCTCAGTTAATGGCTAAGGAAGGTAAGTATGCAACACTTCGTTTACCTTCAGGAGAGATGAGAATGGTTCCTATCGTTTGCCGTGCAACAATTGGTGTTGTAGGTAACGGAGACCACAGCCTGATTAATCTTGGTAAGGCCGGACGTAAGAGACATATGGGTATCAGACCTACAGTTCGTGGTTCTGTTATGAACCCTAACGACCATCCACACGGTGGTGGTGAAGGTAGAGCACCTATTGGTCGTCCATCACCAATGACACCTTGGGGCAAGCCTGCTATGGGTCTTAAGACTCGTAAGAAGAAAAAGCAGTCTAACAAGTTGATTGTCAGAAGAAGAGACGGTAAGGCTATTAAGTAATTATTAATTAAGATTTCAAGATTATAAGGAGGTTTGAACCTATGGCTCGATCACTTAAAAAAGGACCATTCGCAGATGAGAGCCTGCTCAAGAAGGTAGACGCTATGAACGCTGCCAATGACAAGCAGGTTATTAAGACATGGTCACGTCGTTCAACTATTTTTCCACAGTTTGTGGGACATACAATAGCTGTCCACGATGGAAGAAAGCATGTTCCTGTATATATTACAGAGGATATGGTTGGCCACAAGCTCGGTGAGTTCGTTGCAACAAGAACTTACAGAGGACATGGTAAGGACGAAAAGAAGAGTAGATAATATAAACCATTAATTGAAAGGAGGCTGTAATCCATGGCAAACGGACATAGATCCCAGATTAAAAGAGAAAGAAATGCCGTTAAGGATACAAGACCAAGCGCAAAGTTATCATACGCTAGAGTATCAGTGCAGAAAGCATGTTTCGTTTTGGATGCTATCAGAGGTAAGAGCGTAGAAGAGGCTCTCGCTATCGTAATGTACAATCCAAGATATGCTTCATCACTTATAGAGAAGCTTATTAAGTCAGCAGCAGCTAATGCTGAGAATAACAATGGTATGGACCCAAGCAAGTTATACATCGAAGAGTGTTATGCTAACAAGGGACCTACAATGAAGAGAATCAAGCCTAGAGCACAGGGTAGAGCTTATAGAATCGAGAAGAGAATGAGCCATATCACTGTAATACTCAATGAAAGATAATTCCGGATGTGCTTTTAATTAAGCGCATCTCCGGATGGCTTTTGGAAATATTTTTCCTAAAGATTAGAAAGGAGATTTAAATGGGACAGAAAGTTAATCCTCATGGTTTAAGAGTCGGCGTTATCAAAGATTGGGATTCAAAATGGTACGCAGAAGAGACTTTTGCTGATAACCTTGTAGAAGATTATAACATCAGAAAATTCCTTAAGGAAAAGCTTTATGCTGCAGGAATTTCTAAGATTGAAACAGAGAGAGCTTCAGACAGACTTAAAGTAATTATCCATACTGCTAAGCCAGGTGTTGTTATTGGTAAGGGTGGTGCTGAGATAGAGAACTTAAAGAAGCAGGTTGAGAAGCTTACATCTGCTAAGAAGTTAAGCATTGATATCAAGGAAATAAAGAGACCAGACAGAGATGCTCAGCTTGTTGCAGAGAATATTGCACAGCAGTTAGAGAATCGTATCTCATTCAGAAGAGCTATGAAGTCATGCATGAGCAGAACAATGAAGCAGGGTGTTAAGGGTATCAAGACAGCTTGTTCAGGACGTTTAGGCGGAGCAGATATGGCTCGTACAGAGTTCTATAGCGAGGGTACAATTCCTCTTCAGACACTTCGTGCTGACATTGACTATGGTTTTGCAGAAGCAAACACAACATACGGCAAGGTTGGTGTTAAGGTTTGGATATATGAAGGAGAAGTACTTCCAACTAAGAAGGCAAAAGCTAATAAGGAAGGGAGCGAGCAATAATGTTACTACCTAAGAGAGTAAAATATCGTAGACAGTTCCGTGGTTCTATGGCTGGTAAGGCTACAAGAGGCAACAAGATTACTAACGGTGAGTATGGTATCGTTGCAACAGAGCCATGTTGGATCAAATCAAATCAGATTGAGGCTGCCCGTATTGCGATGACACGTTACATCAAGCGTGGCGGTAAAGTATTTATAAAGATTTTCCCAGATAAGCCTGTAACAGGTAAGCCTATCGGCGTACGTATGGGTAAAGGTAAAGGTAACTTGGAGTGCTGGGTAGCAGTAGTTAAACCTGGACGTGTAATGTTTGAGATTTCTGGTGTCCCTGAAGAGACAGCCAGAGAGGCGTTGCGTCTTGCAACACACAAGCTTCCTTGCAAGTGTAAGGTTGTTTCACGTGCAGACTTAGAAGGCGGTGATAACAGTGAAAATTAATAAATATGTAGAAGATTTAAAGGCAAAATCAGCTGCAGACTTAAATGAAGAATTAGTAGCTGCTAAGAAGGAACTTTTCAATTTAAGATTCCAGAACGCAACAAATCAGTTGGATAATACTAGCAGAATTAAAGAAGTAAGAAAGAATATTGCTAGAATCCAGACTGTAATTGCACAGAAGAATGCTTAATTAGAGTAAAACTATTTCCTAGAAAGGAGAACGAACTGTGGAAGAGAGAAATTTGAGAAAAACTCGTACAGGCAGAGTCGTAAGCAATAAGATGGATAAGACAATTGTTGTTGCTGTTGAGGATAACGTAAAGCATCCATTGTACAACAAGATTGTCAAGAGAACATATAGGTTAAAAGCACACGATGAGAACAATGAATGTTTAATCGGTGATACAGTTAAGGTAATGGAAACCAGACCACTCTCAAAGGATAAGAGATGGAGATTAGTTGAGATTATCAGCAGAGCAAAATAATAAATATCATTTTGACATAATGCATAAAGCATTAATATTACTGAAAGGGGTAGTATTATGGTACAACAGGAAACCAGACTTAAGGTTGCCGATAACACAGGTGCTAAGGAAATCCTCTGCATCAGAGTTATGGGTGGATCTACAAGAAGATATGCAAATATCGGTGACGTTATCGTAGCTTCTGTTAAAGAGGCAACACCAGGCGGCGTTGTTAAGAAGGGCGATGTTGTTAAGGCCGTAGTTGTTCGTACTGTTAAGGGTACACGTCGTAAAGACGGATCATATATTAAATTCGATGAGAATGCTGCTGTAATTATTAAGGACGATTTAACTCCTAAGGGAACTCGTATATTTGGACCAGTAGCAAGAGAGTTAAGAGATAAGAAGTTCATGAAGATCGTATCTTTAGCTCCAGAAGTATTATAGGAGGTGCCACAATGTCAGCTGTAAGAATTAAAAAGGGCGATACAGTTAAGGTTATCGCAGGTAGAGACAAAGACAAGGAAGGTAAAGTACTTTCTGTCAATGCAAAGAACCATACAGCATTAGTTGAGGGCGTTAACATGGTTACAAAGCATGCTAAGCCAAGTGCAGCTAATCCACAGGGTGGAATTCTCCACCAGGAGTCACCAATCGATATCTCTAACATCATGTTAGTAGTTGACGGTAAGACAACTAAGATTGGTTATGACTTCAAGGACGGTAAAAAGGTTCGTGTTGCAAAGGCAACAGGCAAGGTTATCGATTAATACAAGGAAGGAGGCAATTAAAATTGAGTAGACTTAGAGATTTATATAATGACGAAATCACTAAAAAGATGACAGAGAAATTCGGTTACAAGAACCCAATGATGGTTCCAAAAATCGATAAGATAGTAATTAACATGGGCGTTGGCGAAGCAAAGGAAAACTCAAAGCTTCTTGACGAAGCAGTTAAAGAGCTTGAGATTATTTCTGGTCAGAAGGCCGTTCTTACAAGAGCAAAGAATTCAATTGCTAACTTCAAGTTAAGAGAAGGTCAGGCAATCGGCTGTAAGGTTACACTTCGTGGTGAGAAGATGTATGAGTTCCTTGACAGACTCGTTAATCTTGCATTACCTCGTGTACGTGACTTCAGAGGCGTAAGCGCTGATTCATTTGATGGAAGAGGTAACTATGCTTTAGGTATTAAAGAGCAGATTATCTTCCCAGAAATCGAATATGACAAGATTGATAAGGTTAGAGGTATGGATGTAATTATTACAACTACAGCTAAGACTGATGAAGAAGCTCGTGAGTTGTTAAGATGCTTCAACATGCCATTCAAAAACTAATAGGAGGTAAATTTCAATGGCTAAAACTTCAATGAAGATTAAGCAGCAGAGAACACCTAAGTTCTCTACAAGAGCTTATACACGTTGTAGAATTTGTGGTCGTCCACATTCAGTTTTAAAGAAATACGGAATCTGCAGAGTATGTTTCCGCGAGTTAGCATACAAGGGTCAGAT
>CALZFR010000067.1 GCA_945648485.1 uncultured Eubacterium sp.
CTGCAACACTTAGATTCTCTTCGTCGTTCCAGTTTACCACACCGGACTTACAGTCCACTGATATGCCACAGTCAGTTTTCAGGCTGCGTACTGGTTCATCTCGTTATTTATGATTTTTTGCAATCACTTCTTCTTCATGTGGGGTTTGAATATCCAGGATGCAATGTACCCAAATATTATAGCTGCAGATATTCCAACCGCCCCTGCTGTCGGTCCTCCCTTAAACAGTCCAATAACCCCGTACTGGTCAATGGCCGACTTAACACCTTTCCAGAGGACATGTCCAAATCCAAGCAGGGGAACTGTTGCTCCTGTTCCTGCAAAATCAGCAAAAGGCTCATATAATCCAAAGAACCCAAGAACAGCCCCAAGACATACTAAAAGAACCATAATTCTTCCAGGCATCATCTTAGTCTTTTCCATAAGAATCTGACACACTACACATATCAGACCTCCAACCACAAAGGAAATAATATACTCCATCATCAACCCTCACTTTCAATCACTACACCATGTGCTATACCAGGTATGCTCTCTCCCTCATTGTAGCTTACAGTTGAAAGCAGCGCACCTGTTGGCACAAGGAGAACCCTCTTCCATTTTCCTTCTTTCAGGTTATTGTATATATGTCCGCAAAATGTTGCAGCAGAACAGCCACAGCCGCTTCCGCCAGCTTTGGTATCCTGAAGTTGTGAATCAAACATAAGAATTCCGCAGTCAGTATGGTTTGCCGACAGTTCAATTCCCTTTTCAAGCAAAATATCATGAAGTATCTTACTTCCTACTGTCCCCAGGTCTCCAGTAATTATTTTGTCATAGTAGTTGGCATTAACGCCAAAATCATTCAGATTAGTTTCTATAAGGTCAGCTGCTGCAGGAGCCATGGCAGCTCCCATATTCATAGAATCCTTAACCCCATAATCCACTATCTTTCCTGTTGTAAAGCCAGTGACTTTAACAGGACTCTTTATTTTTGACAAAATGACAGCGCCACAACCTGTTACTGTCCATGTTGATGCCATAGGTCTCTGGTTTCCATATTCCAGCGGAAATCTGAACTGTTTTTCTGCGCTGGCAAAATGGCTTGAAGCCATTGCAATTACCCTGTCAGCCCCGTCATTTGCCACAGTAAATGCTCCAAGGGACAGTGCTTCACCAAATGTTGAGCACGCACCATACAAACCAAAAAACGGAATACCATACTTCTTAATTCCAAATGAAGACGCAATCAGCTGTCCCAGAAGGTCTCCAGCAAAAATATATCTTACATCCTCATACTTAAGTCCTGATTTAATAAATAATTTATCAATTGTTTTACCCTGAAGTGTACTCTCAGCCTTCTCCCAGTTATCCACTCCAAACATAGGATCATTCTCGATTATATCAAATTCTTCAGCAAGAGGTCCTTCCCCTTCCTTTTGCCCCACAACAGATGCTGTTGCTTCCACATACACAGGTTTATCCAGAAGTATACTGGCATTTCCTTTCTGCATACTTTTCTCCTCCTACATATCTTATTCTTCACCATAAAAGCTGCTGAATATAATACAGTATACCCAGTCCAAAGCTTGTCATTACTCCATACAGAATTACAGGGCCTGATATGGTAAATATCTTGCATCCTATACCAAACACCTCTCCCTCTGCCTTATACTCTATGGCTGGAGCGGCTACAGAATTGGCAAATCCCGTGATTGGAACCAGGCTTCCAGCTCCGCCCCATGCCGTAATCTGTGGATATATATTAAAGCCTGTAAGAATAACGCTGATTCCAACTAGTGTAACTGTCTCCCACAGCACAGCATCATCCTTTGCCATACCCGTCATCATGTACAGATTAATCAGTAACTGTCCTATAGCACATATAGCTCCCCCTGTAATAAATGCTTTGCAGCAATTTGCCAGACAGTTGTTCTTCGGTGTAACATTTTCAACATATTTATTGTAATATTCGTTTCGCTTTGCTTCGTTATTTCCCATAACATTCTCCATTCCGCATTCCGCTTAATATAAGAACAAATAATAAATTATATGTCCAACAGACTTTCCAAGTGCCATTGACAGGATAATAAGCCCAATCCCCTTTGCCACACCGGTTCTTTTAACCAGGACAGGCATCACCTTAATATTTTCAGCAAGGCTCACTACAAAAAGTCCTATGAACATTCCGGCAAACAGGCCATATATTAACCCAAGTCCGCCAGATACAACATTCATCAACCGGAAAGTTCCGTTATATAATGAAAGAAATGTGCCAGACACCGCTCCCAGTACTACAACATCCTCAATTAACATAAGCTTGTCTCTTGTTTTAGTAACAGAAGCTGCCCTGTTAAGCATTCCAATACTGTTAATTACAGCAAAATACCCGGCAGCGGTGGCAAGCCCGCCGCACAGCCCAAACAGGACACCAATAATCATTTTTAAAACAATCATTTTGACTTACCAAGCTGAGTAATCAGCGATTCCTCCTCATCTTTTTCGTATTTATCCATCTCCACCTGGATAGGAGTTGGTGTATCAGATATACGCATTTTTCCAAAATGATTGTAGAACACTATAATACCCAGTGCTATTCCCACACCATAGGCAATCTCAATCATATTAGTCTCTTTGTAATCCGTTATTCCCAGCAGTCCATATATCCTCTCAAACAGTTCAATGGTTCCCACATCATTGTTGTACGCCATGATTACATAGGCACTTCCAATAAATGTGAAAATACACATAAAACCTACAGCAAGCATGGTGATTAGTTTATTATTACTTTTCGTTCTTTCATAATCCAGCATTACCTGGTTTTCTCCAACAGGACTTATATCCACATTATCTACCTGTGCCTCAATAATATTAATCAAATCAGTTAAGCTTACCAGCTTTCTTACATGCTTCTGTCCATCAACATCAAGAACTGTCACCTCAAGATGGTTTATCTTATTCTCCATATCCTTGTTGCTGCAACAGACATCGCAAACATCCATTAATTTTACATTTAATTTTTTCAAATCTTTATCCCCTGAAAGCTTTGCCGCCTTTTCCAGTACAATATAAACTGTCTCTTTCAAAACCACATTCCTCCCAGCTTACCGCCCAGCCTGCCAGCTTCCGGTAAATCAGCCGGTGCGTTTCTACTAGGTTGTGCAAAAAGAATCATATTTATTCAGAAATACCGCTGTATTTTTTCATCTTTTCAAGAATTTTCTTCTCAAGCCGGGATACCTGAACCTGGGAAATTCCCAAACTCTGTGCAATCTGAGTCTGGGTCATTTCCTGGAAATATCTCATATATATAAGCCTTCTCTCTTCTCCATCAAGCCGTGATAATAATTCTTCAAGAGTTACTTTATCCGTCAGTTTCCTGATTTCGTTATTATCATCTAACACTCTGTCCATAAGAAGAATCTCATTGCCATCTCCCTGATATATAACTTTGTGAAGTGATTCAATGTCTGAGGAAGCATCTATTGCAACAGCGATTTCTTCTACAGGAACGCCAATCCTTTCTCCTATCTCACACAGGCTTGGTTCTCTTTTTAACTCCCTTTCCAGCTGTTCCTTTGCAGTGAATGCCTTATAAGCCACTTCCTTGATACTACGGCTTACCTTTATTATTCCATCATCACGCAAGAATCTCTTTATCTCACCTGCAATCATCGGAACCGCATAAGTTGAGAACATTACGCCAAAACTTGTATCAAATTTGTCAACTGCTTTGATAAGCCCTATACTTCCAATCTGAAACAGGTCATCCCTGTCAATGCCCCGTCCTTCAAATCTCTTTACAATGCTTCCGATAAGCCCCATATTGTCTAGTATAAGCTTCTCCCTCGCCTCTTTATCATTATTGTGTGCCCTTTCAATCAAATCCTTGGTAGAATCTTTAAGTCCACACAAATCTTTCATTACTTCCCTGCTGATTCTCCAATTTTCTTTCTCATAATAACTGTGGTTCCTTTATTTCTTGCTGAAGAAACCTCCAGTTCATCCATAAATGCCTCCATAAATGAGAATCCCATTCCAGACCTCTCCTGCTCAGGTTTGGTTGTATACAGCGGTTCCATGGCTTTTTCAATATTCTCTATTCCTATGCCGTTATCTTTTACAATAACCTCAGCTGTATTACCTGTTATGTTAACATTTATGTATATTTTACCTTTCCCGCCTTCATATCCATGAACTATGCAGTTAGTAACCGCTTCAGATACTGCAGTTTTAATATCTGTTATCTCCTCCAGAGTAGGGTCGAGCCTTGTACAGAATGCTGCAACAGCCACTCTGGCAAAGCTTTCATTCTCTGACTTGGAATCAATTATAAGTTCCAATGTATCTTCCATTACACCTGATTTGCTATTATTATTATTCATCTATTCAACTCTCCTTACTGCTTCATTAATGTCCTGACATTTTACTACAATCTTGTGCAGGCCGGATATTAACAGAATTCTGTCTATTGCCTCATTAACACCTGCCACATAGATTTTCCCTACATCACGGATTTTCTTGTACCGCCCAAGAATCAGTCCTATTCCTGCGCTATCCATAAACTGTATCCTGCTAAAATCAAATACAATATTTGTCACTCCACGTTTTTCAATTATTTCATCCACAACGCCTCTCATCTCCTCTGCAAGATGGTGGTCAAGTTCTGCATTCAGGCTTATGACCATAACCTTGCCTGTGACCATATAGATATAGTCTGCTTTTCTTACTTCTTCATTAGCAAATACACATTCTCCATTCATACCCTTCTCCTTTTTACCAGCAATTTTCATAAATAGCCAAGTGATTGATACCTGCTCAACATACACTTCATGTACAACAAAAACCTGGCGGGATTATTCCCACCAGGTTTCTCTGTAAAGTAAATTAATTAATTTTAACCGTAGTATTGTATCAGTTAGTGTTCACATAGGTTGTAGCTTCAGCAATATAACGGCTGGACTTAAAGCTGTCAATGATTATATTATAGTACTTCTTTGCATTCTCCACATCATTCAGCGATGCATAGGATTTTGCTGCATAGTATACAGCTTCTGCCTTCTTTTTGTCACATTTGTATGATTTAACCATATAATCTGCAGCATCAGTGAAATTACCGCGATTATAAGCTGTTAACCCCTTATTGTACAGGTCTGCTGAGGCATCCATCATTGTGGCGCCGGATATGGTGTTATACAGCGTCTTTGCACCTTCAGAAGGAAGAGCACTGACATCAATATCTATAAGAGCAACAGCTGCATCAGTCATCTTGTTGGCAAGATAAGCATTGGCAGAATCAACAACAGCTGTTAACAGCTTATTATTACCATCAGTTCCGCTGACCTCCTGAAGTCTTGCTTCAAGATTCTCCTTCTCTGTCCTTATCTCATCAAGCTGCCTCTCCAGAGAATTCAGCTCCACATTGCCGGAAGAAAGCTGTTCACTGTACTGCTGGATACTGTTGTTATATTCCTCCGTTATTCCCCTGTATCTGGCTGGTATTATTAAAAACCAGATAAGAGCAGCTCCTATCACAATTCCAATAAGAATGTTAATCACTGTAACTGCGCCATTACTTGGCTCCTTGTACGATGAGCCTGGCATGATAACATCATTACCACTTAATGGCTTGGCTTCAAGTTCCCTGCTTTTCCTTGTAAGCACACCCAGTGACGAATCTTTTTTCTTCTTGGAATTAAGAGCTTCGTCAATCTCCGCCATATATCTTAAGGCAGTGACATTATTGCGGTCTATTCTTAAAACTGCATTAACAGGCTTCTTTGCTTTCTGAAACTCCCTGTCTTTGATATACAGCAATGCCAGAAGAAGCTGGGCACTGACCAGCTTGGGATTCTGGGAAACAATCTTTTTAAGCTGTATTGTAGCCATATCTGTATTGCCCTCCCTGGCATATTTCAGGGAGAGATTGTATTTCTTCACAGTAGAAGAAATAAGTTCGAACTTTGCCTGATTTGACTGAATCTGGGTGATATAGGTTCCAGCAATATTGTCGGTTTTCTGAATACTCTTACTTACAACCCACTGGCTGAGTGCTTCAACAACATCCCCCATCTCGCAGTAAACCAGCCCAAGAAGATTTCTTGCATCTATATTGTTCTTATTCAGTGAAAGACTTATTTTAAGATTCTGGATAGCCCCTGTCAGATTACGGACCTTAGCCATGGAAAGACCAAGGTTGTAATATGCGTTGGAAGCATATTCAGCTCTTTTTACCATTGTATCCATACTACTCCATTCTCAAAGATTATAATCTGCTATCTGCCGGATTTCCTGGCATCCTCTAGTATTTTGTTAATTAAATCAGTAACGTCAGGTACGTTGTTATTATATATGGCATCTTCTGCATCTTCAACCTCAAGACAAGGCTTAAACTTCTTAATTTCCTCTTCAAAATCTATCATTACCGTAACCCCTTTTTGTTAATTCTATCTGTGAATCCCAATATATCCCCGGCAAGATACAGTGAACCTGCCGCAAATACATAAGCATCTTCCTCTTTGGCAAACTTTAATGCCTTCAGGCAAGCATCTTCAATAGTGTCACACACCCATACATCTGAGGCTCCATTATCTATATACGCCTCTCTTATGGCATCTGCCTCAAGCTTTCTCTTGCCTTCAACCTGTGTCACTACTATTTTCTTAAACAGACCGCTTTCGCTTACCATCTTCGCCATCCTGCGGAAATTCTTATCATTTACCACAGAAAACAACAGAATACACTTCTTTTCTCCTGCAATGTATGGTACGGATTCCAGAAAGCGCTGTATTCCTTCCGGATTATGGGCTCCATCTACAAAAAATCCTTCCTGCACCATCTCCATTCTGCCAGGCCAGTAAGCATTCTCAACAGCTTTCTTTGTCTTATCAGCAGACTGGTTTATTATCCCCTGTTCCCTGAGATACCCTGCAAGTGTAAGAGCACACAGACAGTTATCTACCTGATACATTGCACCAGTATTAATTCGAAAACAATCATTAATATAATAACTATTAGATACAGAAAAATCAATACAGTTTCCCCTGTTTTCACAATTAATTATATCCTCTGGTGACGACTGTATGTATGTGGCGTTAAGCTTGTCCGCCCTTGACCTGATAACGAAGGATGCTGCATCCATCCCATTATAACATGTCGCGTTATCTGCTGGAGCCGCCTGGTCTTTAGAAGCTGTCTGGTCTGCTGTGGCTGTTACCATATGCACAACCACACCGCTTTCTTTAATTATTCCAGCTTTCTCTTCAGCAATCTTTTCAACTGTATCTCCAAGAATTGCTGTGTGTTCCAGACTTATTGTTGTAATAACAGAAGCAATAGGAGTCTCCAGTGCATTGGTGGAATCAAGTCTTCCTCCAAGCCCCGTCTCCATAACAGCAAAATCTACTTTCTCCTCAGCAAAGGCAAGAACCGCAATGCCAAGAAAATAATCAAAATACGCCAGTTTATTTCCTCCAAGCTGCCTGTCCGCCTCTTTTACTGTCAAGAAATGTCTCAGGAAAGCATCCTTGCCTATCATTTTACCATTAATCCTGATTCTCTCCCTTATATCAATAAGATGGGGAGATGTAAATAGTCCGGTAGTGTAGCCATTTTCCTTAAGGATATCATTAATATACAGTGACACAGAGCCTTTTCCGTTAGTTCCCGCCACATGAATCATCTTATAGCTCCCCTCGGGATGTCCCAGTATGTCAAGCATTCTGGTACTTCTATCTACTCCGTAGCCCTCCATGAACTGTGGAATTTCTTCAAGATACCTGCAGGCCTCATTGTATACGTTTTCTATATCGTAATCAGTACAGTTATTATCGTTATAGTTTTTCATTCTGTGCCTCTTATCTGACAATTGATATTATTCTTCTGCCTTCATGACTTATCTTTGCAGAGCTGTTTTTAAGAATATTGCAGTATATTTTACCTGGCTCAGTATCCAGAGCATCAGCATCGGCAAAACCCATGTATTCCGCCAGCATTTCCTCAATCAGAATCACTTCTTTTCTTGAAAATGTAAGAACAACCTGTCCAAATACGTTATCATCGAATGATATGCCAGAATAAAAGTTCTGCCACCGCTTCTTTAAATCCTCAGATCTTGCAAGAAGCTGGACATTAGTATCACTCTGAAGCTGACTACATTCTATTGTTTTATTATCATATTCCTTCTTAAGGTTGTCACCTTTAACAACAGTTTCCTCATATCTTCCCTTAATTACATTAAGAGCCGACTCTGCATTATCAATCTGGCGTTTTACAGAATTCACCTGGGAATAATACCGTTTCGTATCTGGTTCCGGTCTGCTGCCTGACATGTAAGCTTCCTTTTCCTTTTCCAGTTCTGCAAATTCACCAGCCAGTCTCTCATAAGTCTCCTGCTGTGCCTCCAGCTTTTCCGTAATTTTTCTTATTTCTTCCTCATTTTTCTCTATAGATTTCCTGAGAGTATCCAATTCCTTGTCAGAATCTATACGTTTCTTAACAAGATGTTTGAAATCAGCTTCCAAAGCATCTGCCTGGACAGCTTCATCATCATTGATATAAGACGGAAGCTTTGTCTTATCAACCAGGGGATTAGTCTTATTTCTGGTATAAGCTCTCCATACAAGCTGTGCCAGCACTGAACGGCTCATCCTGTTCAATCCTTTTAAAGACTGTACAGCTGTATAGGAATAGGCACTAATATAGTCAAAACATTCTATTCCCATAATAGCCACTGCTTCTTCCAGATATTTCGTTCCTCTCTCTGACCTTAAGACTTTTGCAATTCCCTTTCCGGAGAATTCCTTTGGAAAAAGCTTCTTCTGAAGGTCTCTTTTGGCATCAAGAGATATAATATCAAGCCTTTTCTGCAGCCTGTTTTCAAAATCTACTGCTTCAACAGGATTCTGGGCTTTAATTATCTCATGGAGAGCCCTCAAAAAATCTTTATTATAATATATGTTTATCTGATTAATTTTATTAGCAAAAGTTGCATATCTTGGTATATTATACATTTTGGCTGCTTCTGA
>CALZFR010000068.1 GCA_945648485.1 uncultured Eubacterium sp.
GCCGTTACCTCACCAACTAGCTAATCAGACGCGGGTCCATCTCATACCACCGGAGTTTTTCACACTGCATCATGCGATGCTGTGCGCTTATGCGGTTTTATCAGCCGTTTCCAGCTGCTATCCCCCTGTATGAGGCAGGTTACCCACGCGTTACTCACCCGTCCGCCACTCAGTCATAAAAGACTTCAAACCGAAGTAATCTGTCTTAAATGCTTCGTTCGACTTGCATGTGTTAAGCACGCCGCCAGCGTTCATCCTGAGCCAGGATCAAACTCTCATAAAAAGTGTTTGTCTGGTTAGTTTTGAACTAACTAGCTTAAATAGCTTCCGTAATTAAGATTTGCATCTTATTTTACTGAATTAAGGATGTCTTGATTTCTCAAGACTGTTCGTAATCGATTAAACTTGGTTTAATCGCTGAAATTCTTAAAGAATTTTCAGGGTTGTTTTACTGTTCAGTTATCAAGGTTCGTGCCGGCTTTCTTGCCGACAGCTTTAATAGAATATCATCTTCGACATTATTTGTCAACAACTTTTATAAAAAAGTTTTAAATGATATTAGGAAGAAAAAACCACTTTTCAGGAAAGTGGTTTTTCAGCGGAGAGGATGGGATTCGAACCCATGCGCCCGTGAAGACAAACGGTTTTCAAGACCGCCCCGTTATGACCACTTCGGTACCTCTCCATACTATTAAGTTGTCTGTTTCGTCAACAGCTTGTTTATAATATCATGCTAAAAACACTTTGTCAACACATTTTCAAAAAAATATTTAAAATATCCAAATCCTCTCTTGTAGTCACTTTGATATTAGTATAATCCCCCTGGGTAATATGAACCTTTTCATGTCCATATTTCTCCATTACCATGGCATCATCTGTAATATTTCCTGGATTATCATCTTTTTTCAGACTGTTATAAGCCGCTGTAAGATCACTGTATCTGAAGCTCTGTGGTGTCTGTATCTGCCAGAGGCAGCTTCTATCCGGTGTGCCTTCAACATTCATGTCTGCATCAACAATCTTTATAGTGTCTTTCACAGGAACTGCTGCCACACTGGAGCCAAACTCTGACACCTCATCTATGCACCTGTTAATAAATTCAGAACTTACACATGGTCTTGCGCCGTCATGAACCATAACATAATCCGACACAGGATTGACTTCAGAAAGACCGTTCATAACGGAATTATATCTCTCCCTGCCGCCTTTTGCATAAGCTTTGACCTTATTAAAATGAAACTCTTGTATTATGCACTTCTGACAGTAATCCTGCTCGGTCATTCCATTTATAATGCCATCCCCTGTAACAACAATTATTTCATCAACCCGGCTTTCCTCAAATGCTTTGATTGTGTAATACAAAAGAGGCTTATCATTTAACATAAGGTACTGCTTGGGAATATCAAGATTCATTCTCGAGCCTTTTCCACCTGCCAGGATAACAGCACTTACCAGCATCATCTTTCCCCCAGTTTCAGATTAGGAACTGCATTCAAGTCATATCCATGCCTTGTTCCTTTAATATATTCATAATAACCAGCTGCGCCAATCATAACTGCATTATCTGTACATAATCCCGGTGAAGGAGAATAAAACTTAACCCCCGCCTCATCACAGGCAGTTTGCAATGCATTTCTTAAAGCAGAATTAGAGGCAACTCCACCAGCTACTGCAAGCTTGTCAAAATGTTCCTCTTTAACAAGCATCATAGCCCGTGAAACCAAAGCATCTACAACAGCATTCTGAAATGAAGCTACAAGGTCTGCCTTATTAATACTTTCCCCTTTCATCTCATACTTATTCAATGTATTTAACACAGCAGACTTTATTCCGCTAAATGAGAAATCATATGGAGCATCCTCAACATGAGCCCGTGGAAATTCAAAAGCATGTGGATTCCCCTCCTTAGCCAGCTTATCCACTTTAGGACCTCCAGGATAGCCAAGCCCCACTGCTCTTGCCACTTTGTCAAATGCCTCTCCGGCAGCATCATCCCTTGTTCTTCCAACTATCTCATAAGAGCCGTAATCATTAACCTTTACAAGATGAGTGTGTCCACCAGATACAACAAGAGCTGCAAAAGGAGGTTCAAGTTCCTTATTCTCCACATAATTAGCGCTTATGTGTCCCTCAATGTGATGCACTCCAATAAGAGGCTTCCCAGTAGCAAATGCAAGAGCCTTAGCCTCCGCCACTCCTACAAGGAGCGCTCCTACAAGTCCCGGTCCATAAGTCACCGCAATGGCCGTTATATCATTAAGTGTAACCCCTGCCTTCTTCAAAGCAAGTTCTATAACCCCGTCAATATTCTCAATATGCTTTCTTGATGCAATTTCAGGCACAACACCACCATAATTAGTATGAATATCTATCTGGGAATTAATAATATTAGAAAGAACTTCTCTTCCATTCTTAACCACAGCCGCTGCTGTTTCATCACAGGAGCTTTCAATGGCAAGAATCAGTACATCATCATTCAATCCTATACCTCCATATATCTTAACACAAGTCTGCTGTATAATATCATCGTCTTTTTGTATAAGTATTTATGCCAGTTCCCAGAACAGTATCTTCCATCTGCCTTTATCATCCTGTCTTAAAGTATATTTCGTTCTGGAAACAATTAATTTATCATTCTCCCGCAAAGTATACGTCATTACAATAAATGCATATTTTCTGCCCTGAAACGTAGAATAGTTCACCATTGCACTATCCTCTATGCTGTAATCTGACACATACCTTCCGGCAGATTTATAGCTTTCAATATCAGCCTTTAATGCTTTTAAGAATTCACTGTCTGTCTGTGTTCCCTTAAGTTCTGAATCAAACAGGATTCTTGCCTGTTTTCCCAGAGCTTCAATCTTGGCATCGGTAAGATCCCCTTTATAATATGCTTTAGTTATTCTTGCATACAGCTTAATAACCTCTTTAGGGGATTCCGGATAATTCTTTTCAATATCAATTGTGGTAAGATTATCCACTTCCTGCTTTGCCAGATCCTTTTCTGTTGCAGTCTGGCTTGGTTCTCTGTTAGAAAGATACATAAAGAACCCAATGCAGAGCATTGCCATAATAGCTGTAATAAAAATTGTCCTGATATATTTTTTCATACCAATCCCCATTCCGCAAACGCTTTTGAGTTAATGTTACTATTAATCCTTAAACAACAGTTCCACAGTTTTCCCATCAGTTCCAAGCTCTGTATGTGGGAATATTTTCTTTGCCCTGTCAAGGAAATCTGCCGGCCTTACAAGGGATGGACTGTAATGGGTAAGCCACAGCTGGGAAACTGATGAGTCTCTGGCTATTCTGGCAGCCTCCTCGAAAGTCATATGTCTGTTTTCCTTAGCCTTACATTCCTTGTCGTTATCTCCATACATTCCTTCACATATTAACAAATCAGAACCTGCGGCATTTTCAACAATAGAATCCACCGGTCTTGAATCTGTGGTATAGGTAACCTTAATCCCCCGTCTGGCATCTCCCATTACCATTTCCGGCATGTATGTTTTATCACCAAGAGTGACGCACTGTCCATGCTGCAGCTTATTCCACATCTGCTGTGGAATATCCAGTTGTCTTGCCCTCTGGACATCAAATTTACCGATTCTTGGGATACTAATGCTGTATCCATAGCAGGTAACTGTGTGATAAACCTTAAATGCATCTATCTCATATCCTTTAATTGATATATGCTCTCTTGGATTAGTAAGTTCAATAAACTTAAGCTCAAATGGCAGCTCAGGAGCTATTGTCCTTAATGCCGAAACAACCCTCTCCAGACCCTTAGGTCCAATAAGGGTGACTGGTTCCGTTCTGTCAGAGTTGCCTATTGTAAGGAGCAGTCCTGGCAGTCCGCTTATATGATCCGCATGATAATGAGTAAAGCATATAACATCAATAGGGTTAAAGCTCCACCCTTTCTCTTTTATGGCAATCTGTGTGCCCTCTCCACAATCAATCAGAAGACTGCTTCCATTAAATCTTGTCATCAGTGCAGTAAGCCATCTGTTAGGCAATGGCAGCATTCCGCTGGTTCCCAGCAGGCAAACATCCAACATATATACTCCGTTCCAGCCTGTTATCACAGGTCTTTATATATAATCACATTTTGACATGACCAGGGCATCCTCCACCGGTCTTTCATAAAACCTTTTTCTCTTTCCTATCTCCTTGTATCCCATTTTCTGATACAGACTGATAGCACCTGCATTGCTTTCCCTTACTTCAAGAAAAAATGTACTAACATTCTTTTTCATTCCTTCAGCATGAAGTCCCGTCATAAGAGCCTCTGCAATTCCTTTTCTTCTGTAATCCGGTGAAACAGCCATATTGGTAATATTCCCCTCGCCAAGAACTGTCCACATACCACAGTATCCGGCAATTATTCCGTCTATATCACACACAAGATATACATTATCAGGATTACTGCAGGCATCAGCAAATGATTTGGCAGACCAGGGAACAGAAAAAACAGTCTGCTCAATCTTCTCCACCTGGTCAATATCGTCACTGTACATAGGTCTTATATTGTACATGGCTTGCCTCCAACTCTCTTTCAGCCTGAGATGGTCTGATATAGTCAGGAACAACTAAACCGCCTTCAACCGCTAAACCATCCTTGTACATCTGCCAGCCAAGAGCGGCAACACTTGATGCTCTCTGTGTATTAAGATGAACCGGTGCATACTGGCAGCCACAGGTTAAAAGTTCCTCTTCTTTCTCAATAATCCCTCTTCCATCGCCTATGAAAACTACATCTTTGCCAAGGTCATTGACCAGCTTCACTAAATCTTTCCCAGAAAACAATCCCTGTTCCACGTCAGTTTCCAGTTCTCCCTGACTATTAAAATGGAACACTCCCCCATATACATGGTCGCGCCTTGCGTCCATCACCGGACATATAAGCTTATCTGTCATTGACAGATTATATGCCATAGCCTTAAGGGTAGGAACTGCCACCATCGGAATATTATTTGCAAGGGCAATGCCCTTCCCTGTTGCTACGCCAATCCTTAAGCCTGTAAATGAGCCTGGTCCCACTGACACAGCAATCAAATCAAAAGAGTCCGGTCTGGTCTCTGTCATCCTGCATATTTCATCAATCATAGGAAGAAGTGTCTGTGAATGAGTTTTCTTATAATTAATTGTATATTCTGCGGTAACTGTTGAATCAGTAATAATCGCTACACTTGCTGTAACAGCAGAACTCTCTATTGCCAGAATCCTCATCAGCACTCTCCTCCTTCTACAGTAATAATCCGGTAATCAAACCCTTTATCCAGATTCTTTTTTATAGTCACATAAACAGTATCCTCAGGAAACAACTCTGGAAACAGATTTCCCCATTCTACAAGGCACACTCCGTCCGAATAGAAATATTCCTCATACCCTATCTCATCCATTTCCTCTGGGGAACTAATCCTGTACACATCAAAATGGTACAGCGGCAACCTTCCTTCCTTGTATTCCTGTATTATAGTAAACGTAGGACTACATATAGGCTCATCTATTCCAAGCCCCTTAGCAAACCCCTGGGTAAATACTGTCTTGCCAACGCCCAGTTCACCCTCCAGGCATATTATCTGTCCTGGCTTAACGTTGCGCCCCATATTAAAACCTGTTTCATATGTCTGTGCCGCACTGTTAGTTTCAATAATCATAGCTACCTCCGGTCAGCTTCCTGCCTGCACTTCTCAATTACCTTCTTTTTATCCATCTTAATCTGGAATGGCGAAAGCTTTTTCTCTGCAATCATCACGAAACTCTCTGCTTTGTCACCAAGACACTTAAATGGAATAACATTAGCTCTTACAGCTGACAGATACAGAATCACACATTTTGGAGTTGCTTTCAGCTTATAGACTTCCTCCCATAATAATTCCTCATGGATATCACCCTGGCTTAATGTTATCTTATTCTCTGTAACAGTATATTTTACCGGGTCAGAAAGTGACTGGGATGCTTTCATCTGTCTTCTGACTTTCGTCTTAATCCCGATAGGAGTATAAATTGTAAAAAACAGACCAAAAAAAGCCATCATTAAAGTATATGCCATATTATAATTATTAAAAGACACTCCGCATATAAAAAAGCATATCAATCCAAATATAACTGTGGCAATACCGCTGAATGAATGATAATAATGGTATAATTTGAAATCAACCAGATCCTTTTCACCCAGCAGTGTCTCAAACTCCACACTTATACCTGTTACATCTGACTTGTCATTAGATGTAACGTTATTATTAGTTTCCATATTGTCAATATTATTATCCATACTCAAGCCTCTTCCTGTATCCATAGCACCACTATTAATGCATAAATTTCGATAAACCGCTAAGATTAAGTCCATCCTTCTTCGGTGGTCTGTTTGAATTCTTTCCCTTGCTGTTATTCTGGAATTGTGTTTTATTACCATTGCCTGCCCCAGCTTTCGCCTTGATTGCAGCATTCCTGTTGGCAGCTTCCTTTTCATCAAGAATCATGGAAAGAGAAATCCTTCCCTTGACAGTATCAACCTCCATAACCCTTACTTCAACAACATCGCCGACACTTACAACATCCAGAGGATGTTCAACTCTTCTGTCGGCTCTCATCTGGGAAATGTGTACAAGACCGTCCTGATGGACTCCTATATCCACAAATGCTCCAAAATCAATAACATTTCTTACAGTTCCCTTAAGAATCATTCCAGGCGAGAGGTCCTTCATATCAAGGACATCTTTTCTTAATATTGGCTTAGGCATCTCTTCTCTTGGATCTCTTCCTGGCTTTTCCAGTTCCTTAATAATATCCTCAAGAGTGATTTCACCAATACCAAGTTTCTCTGCCATATCTTTAATATCTTTGACTTTGCCTCTTAATCCTATAAGCTCACCTGAACTTATAGATTTAATATCATATCCCATAAGTTCCAGAAGTTTTGCTGCAGCTTCGTAGCTCTCAGGATGTACACTGGTAGCATCAAGAGGATTGTCTCCTCCTGAAATTCTCATGAATCCGGCACACTGTTCGAAAGCCTTAGGGCCTAACTTGGCAACTTTAAGAAGCTGTTTTCTGTTGGTAAATCTTCCGTTAGTTTCTCTGTAATCCACAATATTCTTGGCAACAGCTTTAGATATACCAGATATGTACTCAAGCAAAGATGCAGAGGCAGTATTAAGATCCACACCAACTTTGTTAACACTGTCCTCAACGACACCTGTAAGCGTTTCCGATAATTTCTTCTGGTTCATATCATGCTGGTACTGTCCAACGCCAATAGATTTAGGGTCAATCTTAACCAGTTCTGCCAGTGGGTCCTGAACTCTTCTTGCAATAGAAACCGCACTTCGCTGTGCCACATCAAAGTCAGGAAACTCTTCTGTTGCCAGCTTACTTGCAGAATACACTGATGCTCCTGCTTCATTTGTAATAACATAATCCACGTTGGTAAGATTCATCTCTTTAATCATGTCAGCAATTATCTTCTCTGACTCTCTTGAGGCTGTACCATTACCACAGGAAATAAGTGTAACACCATATTTGTCAATAAGCTTCTTAACCTCTGCCTTACTCTCTTCAACCTTATTATGAGGCTCTGTAGGATATATAACCTTAGTATCCAGTACCTTGCCTGTTGAGTCAACAACTGCAAGCTTGCAGCCTGTCCTGAAAGCAGGGTCCCATCCAAGAACAACCTTTCCGGCAATTGGTGGCTGTAACAGAAGCTGCTCAAGATTCTTTCCAAATACTTTGATTGCGCCATCTTCCGCTGTCTCTGTTAATATATTCCTGATTTCCCTGTCAATAGCAGGTGCAATCAGTCTGTCGTAAGCATCCTGTACCGCCTCCTTAATAAGAGGTGTTGTAAATTCATTATCAGAAGTCAGTAATGATTTCTCAAGATAACGGATTATTCTCTCTTCAGGGGCTTCAATCTTCACTGTCAGGAACTTCTCAGCCTCTCCCCTGTTAAGGGCAAGAATTCTGTGTCCAGGAATTGTAGCAAGCTTCTCCTCATAATCATAGTAATTCTCATAAACTGAAGCAGCCTTCTCATCCTTGGCAACAGCCTTAATGCTGCCTTCCTTCATGGTAATATCTCTGATATATGTTCTGTAATCTGCAACATCAGAAATCTGCTCTGCAATTATATCAAGGGCACCAGTAATGGCATCCTGTGGTGTTGGCACTTCTTTACCTTCCTCGTCACTAACGAAAGATGCTGCCTTAACAGCCACATCCTCTAAAGCATCCTGTGCCATAATATATTCTGCCAGCGGCTCCAATCCCTTTTCTTTAGCAATTGTAGCCCTTGTTCTTCTCTTCTGCTTATATGGTCTGTAAAGATCCTCCACAAGAACCATTGTCTCTGCAGCCACAATCTTTTCCTTAAGTTCCTCTGTAAGCTTGCCCTGTTCCTCAATACTTGCAAGAACCTGGGTTTTCCTGTCTTCCAGGTTACGAAGATACTTAAGTCTCTCATCCAGATTTCTAAGCTGCTCATCATTAAGAGAGCCAGTAACTTCCTTCCTGTATCTGGCAATAAATGGAATTGTACATCCCTCATCAATAAGCTTTACCGCAGCTTCCACCTGGGAAACCTTTATCTCTAATTCCTCTGCAATTTTCTTTGCTATGTCCATGTTTTCGTACTCCTTAAAATCTCATCACATTCCGTTATATTATACCAATTTAATCCCCATTAATCAACAGCGCGTTTCTACAAGCGGTGCGCAGTCAGGACGTAATACATCTGTGGGGAGCTTGCTAAATCCCACCGTAGAATTCAGCAGCTATTTCTATTGTGAATAGTCATGATGAATAGTATAATTAAATATATAAATTTGAATTTAAGGATGGTAAATAATTCTTAATTCAAAACAAGTACCAAAGAGAAGGATAAGATGCCTATGGATAAAAATAAAACAGGCAATCTGATTAGAGC
>CALZFR010000069.1 GCA_945648485.1 uncultured Eubacterium sp.
CAGATAAATTATTAATCTTTTCTAAGGTGAACAGCATTACGGGCTTTACGTTTGTTCTCGTCAACAAGTTCTGCATAGTGTTTTCTTGTTGTATTAACGTCTTTATGACCCAAAACATCAGCAACAAGATATATATCCTTTGTTTCCTGGTAAAGATTAGTACCATATGTGCTTCTAAGCTTATGAGGAGTGATATGTTTTACAGTTGTAACTGTCTGAGAGTACTTCTTTACCAGAAGCTCTACAGACCTTACACAGAGACGTTTATTTTTTGATGATATAAATAATGCATTCTCGTGACCAGGCTCCGGATTAAGGGTTTTACGTTCTTGTAGATAATTAAATAGTGCTTCGTGAACTTCATCACCAAAATACACAAAGCTTTCCGTTCCACCTTTTCTTACAACTTTAATTCTGTCATTATCAAAATCTACATCATTAATATCAAGCCCCACACATTCAGATACACGTATTCCAGTACCAAGCATTAATGTGAGTAGAGCTAAATCTCTGTTCTTAAGCTTTTCATGCCTTTTAAGCTGGTTAAGGGATAATTTATTGCCGGATTCTACATTATCAAGGAATTCGGATACTTCGTTAACATCAAGTCTGGTGATAGCCTGTTCATGAATCTTAGGCATATCCACAAGCTGTGTTGGGTTAGATGTAATAAGCTGATATCTGAAGAAAAAATTATACATTCCACGGAGAGAGCAGAGCTTACGTTTGGCGGCTTTCTCAGAATTAGTTACAACAGAACCATCTCTGGAATATGCTTTAACATATCTCATATAATTGTTAATATCATGTCCGGAAAGTTTCTCTAAATCATTAATATTAAATTCCTTAATAGATTCATAGTTAAAAAGATTAGAATTAAAGCACAAATATTCAAAGAATCCTTTAATATCCATTGCATAAGCAACTTTAGTCCTTGGCTGTTTAGTATACTCAAGACTGTCAAAATACTGTATGCAAAAATCAGGTAGTTCATTCAAAAGTGACGTAAGCTGCTGTGAATATTTTATATTTTGTTGTTGTGTATATGTCTTAGATGAAGTATCTGCCATAAACTACCTCTGTATATGATAATAATTGTCCTATGAGATGATAGATTCCTTCGATGTAAAACATCTGAGGAATAGGGTTTAAAACATAACTTCGCTAAAGTCCAGTTTAACGAAGTTATGCAAAAGAATTTACAATAAATTATTACTTTGAAACTAATTTCCCATTATACAGTCTTTTTTGAATCATATTAATGTTAAACTGTTTCTGTAGCTTTTTAATCTTAAAAAGTTCATTCTCTGTTATGATTGATATACATAAACCTGGCTGGTTATTACGTCCACAACGTCCAGCTCTGTGCTGATAATCTGTATTATCTTCAGGAAGGTTAAGGTTAATTACAGCTTCTATATTATCAAACTGGAGACCTCTAGCAGATACATCTGTTGAAAGCAGATAATTTATCTTTCCATTAGCAAAGTCATCAATAGCTTTTTTCTTTTCATTCTTATCTTTATTTCCTGATACAGATGCAACCTTATAATGGTGATATTCAAGCTTTTGAAAGGTTTCTTCCAGGTCATATTTAGTATTGATAAATATAATTGATTTCGTGCTGTTAATTGCCTTAACAACTTTTCTTAATGTCTCAATACGTTCTCTGCGGTCTGTTATTACATAAATATGCTTAATTGTTCTAGGAATCAGATTGTTTTCCTTCTGGCAAAGATTATATACAACAGGTTTATATGTGAAATCATTTGCCAACTTGATTGTTTTGCTGGAAATTGATGCTGAAAACAACATAACCTGTGTTCTTTTCATGCATGATTTTCTGATTGACAAAACATTGTCAAAATTAGATTTATCAAAAAGCTTGTCTGCTTCATCAAGAACAATGGTTTTTACGTCGTGTACATGTAGTTTCTTATTATCAATAAGCTGTTTTACTCTTCCAGGTGTTCCGATTATATAAACCGGTTTCTTTTTCAGTTGTTCAGTCTGTCTTGTGATGTTACCATCACCTATTAATACACAGGACTTATCGTGAATCAAGTCACTACCGTATAAATTCTGAATAAGCTTATTAATTTGCATACATAATTCCTGTGATGATGTTATGATTAATACCTGAACTGTCTTTAAGGTTATATCAGTTGTAGAAATTAATGGAAGAAGGTATGCAAGAGTCTTACCTGTTCCAGTTGGTGAAGATAATATAAGGTCTCTTCCTTCTTTAATGGCACTAAAAGATTTTATCTGTACTTCATTAGGTTCCTTAATGTTATATACATTATATAAATTATCAATAATCTGTTGTGGTAATGAATAATCATAAAATGACATATTATAATACCTCTTTTAATAATAACCAGAACAGCGTCCTGGAAAGTCATATATCAACAGACAGATTATATCAAATTATACAAAAAAAGTCTATTGAGGCATATTATTTTGATGCTTACTTTAATTCATCAGAATAATAATATATTATTAAATCCTGTCCGGAGTAAATTGTTTCATCTGTCATGTTATTAATTGACATAATGTTGTTCACATATGTTTTTGCTTTTTCATTATATGAGTATTCATTAGCAATGTCCCATAAGGTATCATCAGCTTTAACAGTTATACTTGTAAAATACTTATACATGGGTTTCTCTTCTTTATCAGATGCATTAACAATGCGTATGCTGCATGATACTGCTATAATTATTGCAAGGACTGCAACTATAATTAAAACCGGGTTTAATTGAGAATGGTTTCTTCTGCTATGTACAAATTTACGGCTGCTGCTCTTCTGCATGCTATCATATCTATGTGAATTAATATTGTGGCGTGTATTACTCATAGTTAAGTTCCTCCATGATCATATATTATAAACGTCTGTTCAGAACAACTGTTCTTTTAATGATTTGAATTATAGAATACAAACATTTGTTTGTCAACAAAAATCGAACAAATTTTTCGAACATTTTTTCGGAAAAGAATTGATTATCAATTTTTTATATGTTATTATGATAATAATAAAGATTGGAGGTTCTGTAATATGGCATATGGAAGGATTACAAAGAAACAGACAGAGATTCTAGAATATATAAAGACACAGATACTGAACAAGGGATATCCACCTTCAGTAAGAGATATATGTCAGGCGGTTGATTTAAAGTCAACTTCTTCTGTCCATGCTCATTTAGAGACTCTTGAAAAGAATGGGTATATCAGAAGGGATCCTACTAAACCAAGAGCTATTGAGATTATTGATGATAATTTTAATCTTACAAGACGCGAGGTTGTTAATGTTCCTTTGGTTGGCCGCGTTGCAGCTGGTGAACCTATTCTGGCAGTTGAGAATGTTGTAAGCTACTTTCCTATTCCTGCTGAGTATATGCCTAATGAGGATGTATTTATGCTTACTGTAAAAGGAGAAAGCATGATTAACATGGGAATATATGATGGTGATAACATTATTGTGAGTAAGTGTAGTTCAGCCAGGAATGGTGAAGTTGTTGTCGCCCTTGTTGATGATTCTGCTACCGTTAAGAGATTTTACAGAGAGGACGGACATATAAGGCTTCAGCCTGAGAATGATTATATGGATCCTATTATTGTACCTGATTGCGAGATTCTTGGTAAAGTAATTGGACTTGTACGTCTTAATATTAGATAATTCACGTTTTTATATTTTTGTTAAATGGATTAATTTGTTTGTATTTTTATGTATATCAAAGCCGTCAGATTCTGCTGATTATGCAGAATCTGACGGCTTTTGTGTTATTAATATTCTGTTATATTTCATAATTCTTCAATATTAATTTCTTTTCCATCTCTCCATATTCTGTCCAGGTCATAGAATAACCTGTCTTCTTTATTGAAAATATGGATTATAACATCATTATAATCAAGAAGAACCCATGTGGCTGTATTATATCCTTCTACCCTTGGTTCTTTTACTCCGGCTTCATGGAGTTTTTCCTGAATATTGTCCACAATTGCCTGAATCTGATTGCCGTTATTTCCATCAGCTATTATAAAATAATCAGCAATTACAGATATTTTACTAATATCAAGAATTTTTACATCACTGGCTTTCTTATCTTTCATTGCTTCTACAGCAATTTTTACTATTTCTTTTGAATTAGTGTTGCTCATATCTATAGTTTCCTTTCGCAAATTATTTTGTGATAATAGTTAAAAGTGTCCACAGTTGTTTTATCTATTGGCTTGTTATTGGCTTTTAAATACTCAAGAGTATGTTCACACACTAAATATATTGCTTTTTCTATGTCTACAAATACAATACTTCGGATTTCATCCAAATCATCTGCTTTATTTCTGTAAGGCTCAATATAATCAGCAATAAATACAATTTCCTCCAGCTTTGACATTTCTGGTTTTCCTGTGGTGTGATACTTTATTGAACTGCATATCTCGTCATCATCAATACCAAATTCAGTTCTGGCATATAAAGCACCAACTTTTCCATGAAGCAGGTATGGACTTTTATATTCAAAATCAGTAACTTCAACAGAGTTCATCTTACATTCATATAAAAGTTCATCATCCGGAAGGCATTTTGCACAATCATGAAGCAAACCAGCAATATATGCCTTTTCTATATCAACATTATATCTCATGGCAAGGCAGGCACATGTATTTGCTACACCTATTGTATGCCAGTATCTGTTTTTATTATCTCCAAGCTTTGCTTTTACTTTTTTTCTTAGTTCTGTTATAGATTGATTATTCATTGTATTATCCCATCAGCAGTATAGATGATTATCAAGAATATACTGCTCTGCTTCTTTGTTTAACATATTATCTACAGGAAGATGCTGTTTTATCCTTTGTCGGATATCTGAAGAACTTATATATACATTATCCATTGATATAAGGCTTATATTGGCATTGTAAGTTTTCTTAAGATATTCAATACGATTATCAAGCTGTGTTTTAGTGTGATTATCTCTGTTTGCAGCAAGAATGTGGCAGTTTGTCATAACATATTCCGGATCATGCCATGTTTCAAGTGCATATAATGAATCAGCACCTATCAGAAAATATATATAATCATAGCTGTTTTTAAGTATTTTTAATGTATCTGAAGTAAATGTAGGGCCGGTTCTTTCAATTTCCATGGTTGAAAGGCTCATATATGGATATTTTTTAATTGAAAGTTCTATCATGGCACATCTATGGATGGCATCTACAACAACACTGGTGTCTTTGTATGATGAGGGCTGTCCACTTGGCATTACCAGAATATGTGGAATATTAAATTGTTCATGGGCTTTAACAGCAATCTGTATGTGCCCTAAATGGATTGGATTAAAAGTTCCACCCATTATTCCTATTATTCTTTCCATAGCAATAATTAAAAATACCTCTTTCTATTAATCTATTTCTTTTTATCAGGTGGAAGTTCGATTTTTTTCTTGTTCTTAGATTCTTTATACAGCACGATTTTTTTTCCAATAACCTGAACAACTTCAGAATGAGTTCTCTCAGCTAAAGTTGCAGCAATCTCCTTTGGATCATCCTGACAGTTCTGAAGAACATTTATCTTAATAAGCTCTCGGGCTTCAAGAGCTTCCGAAATAGCCTTAGTATTTTCAGGTGTAAGGCTTTGCTTTCCAAACTGGAATATTGGGTCAATATTCATGGCAAGACCTTTAAGATAAGCTCTTTGTTTACTTGTCATATTTGCGTTCCTCCATTCTTATTTTGCAAAATAAATTAATATTTAATCATAATAATCAAATTCAAGATACTCACCTACTCTTACAGTATCTCCTTCCTGAACTCCAAGGGATTTTAACTCTTTTAAAATACCAGTTTCACGAAGAAAACGCTGGAAGAAATTGAATCCTTTTTCGGATTCAAGATTTGTATATCCAAGCATACGGTCAACTCTCGGACCATATACAAGGTATATTCCATCATTGCTCTTTTCAACATAAAATGCTTCATTAGGATTATCAAATAATGTGTCTACATCAAGTTCCTTTTCAAAGGTTACCGGAGTTGAATCCATGTTTGAAAGAAGTGAACTTACGTGATATAGAAGCTCTTTTAGTCCTTGTCCTGTTACAGCAGAAATTGGAAATACTTTTATTCCATCTTTTTCAAATGCTTCCTTTAATTCTTTAATGGGATCAGTACCATCCATAGCATTAAGAACATCAATCTTATTAGCAGCAATAACCTGTGGACGTGATAAAAGCTCTGGATTATATGCATAAAGCTCATGATTAATTGCTTTAATATCTGCAACAGGGTTTCTTCCTTCCGTTGAAGCTGCATCAACCATATGGATGATTACCTTTGTTCTTTCAATGTGTCTTAAGAATTCGTGTCCAAGACCAACTCCTTCGGATGCTCCCTCAATAAGTCCTGGAATATCAGCAATTACAAATCCCTTCGCATCATTCAGATCTACTACACCAAGATTTGGATTTAAGGTTGTAAAATGGTAGTTTGCAATCTTTGGTCTTGCATTTGTTACTCTTGATAAAAGTGTTGATTTACCAACATTAGGAAACCCTACAAGACCCACATCTGCAATAACTTTTAATTCTAATCTTACCCATAATTCCTGAGCATCCTGTCCTGGCTGGGCATATTGGGGCGCTTGCATGGTAGATGTGGCATAATTCATATTACCTTTTCCACCTCTTCCGCCCTTTAATATGGTCTCACGCAGATTACCATTAGACATATCTGCAATAACTTTATGGCTTTCATCGTCATAAATAACTGTTCCTTCAGGAACCTTAATAATAAGGTCAGCTCCATCTTTGCCGGTACATCTTCTCTTTCCGCCTTCCTGACCACTTTCAGCTACATATTTGCTGTTATGTCTGAAGTCACTTAAAGTATTAAGTCCTTTATCAACTTCAAATATTATATCGCCTCCGCGGCCACCATTACCTCCATCAGGACCACCATCTGGAACGTATAGTTCTCTGCGGAAACTTACATGACCATCTCCGCCTTTTCCTGATTTAATAAATATTCTAGCTCTATCTGAAAACATTGATTTCACTCCTATGGAAATAAGAAAAAAACTAAAAAAGCTCCAAATCCGAAGACTTGGAGCTTAAAGATACATAATTATTCGTTAGAAGCAACAGGATAAACAGAAACCTGCTTCTTATCTCTGCCCTTTCTTTCGAACTTAACAGTTCCATCAACAAGTGCAAATAATGTATCATCGCCACCACGACCAACATTAACACCTGGAAGAACCTTTGTTCCACGCTGTCTGTAAAGAATATTACCAGCTAAAACAAACTGTCCATCAGCTCTCTTAGCGCCTAATCTCTTAGACTCAGAATCTCTACCGTTCTTTGTAGAACCAACACCCTTTTTATGAGCAAAAAATTGAAGGTTCAAATTTAACATATCATTACACCTCCTCAACGGTTATGGTTAGATGTTTCGGGTTTTCTTTAGAAACCTGGCACAGACCAAGTTCCAATCCATTAAGAAGAACCCTTACTTCATTGGAAACTTGTAAATCTTTAACAAATGGATTCAGTTTAAATTCAATCAATCCTGATTTTTCATCAACATAAGTGTCGTATCTGCAGTCACAATATAAATCAATTGTATTAATGGTATTAATAACAAGAATTGAGATGGAAGCACATACAATGTCGCTTCCCTTGCTTGCATATCCTGCATGACCTTCTGTCCTGAATCCCAATATCTCACCATTAAGTGAGCTTTTATAGATTGTAGCATGAGTCATATTATTCATGCCTTTCTAAATAATATTTACAAATACTTAGGCATTGATTTTTTCAATCTTAACCTTTGTGTAAGCCTGTCTATGACCATTCTTCTTGTGATAGCCAGTCTTTCTCTTGTACTTGTAAACAATAACCTTCTTGTCTTTTCCTTCTTCAACAACGCTTGCTGTAACTGAAGCTCCTGAAACTGTAGGATCTCCAACCTTAGCTGCTCCATCATTAACAAAAAGAACCTGGTCAAATGTAACAGTGTCACCAGCATTAACACCAAGCTTTTCAACCTTGATTACGTCGCCTTCAGAAACTGTGTACTGTTTACCACCTGTTGCTATAATTGCGTACATATGGCACCTCCTAAATCAAATACTCGCCAGTTTTGGAAAGACCTGTAACAGTCTGTTTATGTCCTAACTGTGCGGCACACAACTGATATAATATCTAATTTCATAGCTTTTGTCAACATATTTTATTATTTTTATATAAAAAATGAAATGCCTGATAAAACACTTATAATAATTCCACAATAAATATCTTTTGGATAATGAACTCCTGCTATCACCCTGACAAAACCCTGAATAATTGTCATTGCCCATAATATTATTCCAAGATATATATTAAGGTACAGTCCAGCCATGGCAATAATTCCTAAAGACACAGTGTGTCTGCTGGGAAAAGACTCCCCATCTTTAGAACGTGGTATAAGAGGAAAAATCCTTACAGCTTCATAAGGACGCTGTATGTTAAATATTTTTCTTAAGACAGATACCAGGACAAATGTTAAAAACGGTATTATTATTACCTTTAGACATGTTTGAATATTTATATAATAAAAACTGTATAATATCATTATAAAGTATAATATAAAAGTTATAATAGGGATAAAATAATAGATGAAACGTAATATCAACAGCAATAATCTGTTTTCATTAAATGGTTTGCTGATTTTATTATAAAATGAAGTATAATCCATAAATATATCCTTTATTACTGTGTTATAATGCTGTCTTTTAGTGGTGAGCCTGTTCTTTTTCTTGTTATTTCAACAAGACCAAGCTTTGTAATATCTATAACAGAGGCTGTAACAGGATCTGTTTTTAGTTCTTTTTTAAGAATA
>CALZFR010000070.1 GCA_945648485.1 uncultured Eubacterium sp.
CCCGGGAGCTTTTAGGCATCTCGAAATCTAGATTACCCATCTTAATATTCTGGGTGGCAAGCTTAAGTCTGTCCAAAGGTATTATAATGGAGCCATATATCCACAAATCAAGAAAAAGGCTTGTAATAACAAGAATGAAAATAACTGAAATAATTCCCTGCACACCAATCCTCTTAATCTGCGGAATTACCTGTTCCAGAAATGTGACAATATACACACTGATAACCTCTCCAGATTCTTCCTTGAAATTAAACTGCTTAACAATACAGTTATATTCTCCGCCCTTATAGGTACTCTCATTATAAGGGCCATCAACTGTAGTATGTTTTGGTATCAGATCTCTTAATTCATCACTTTCCAGGGACTCCGATGCATATATAATTTCATCATTCTTAACAACCACCAGAGATGAAAGTCTTACCATAAGTTCACTGTCAAGATCATTCAGGTAATCTATATCTGTGAATTTCTCCGGATTCTCCATTCCCACCTGTTTAACATAGTCAGATATCTTATCAGTAATTTTACTGATAATAACAGATGAGGAATACATGTTATCGAAACTTACAGCCTCATCTACACCATACAGCTTCTGCATAGCTGTATTCTGATATTTGATTATTCCCATTATGGCACATCCGCACATTAATACAGGAAGTACAATCATTGTACAAAATGCCAGTTTTAACTTAGTTCTTAACTTCATAATAATACCACTTTTTCCCATGAAATAATAAAAATAAATAATTAATTATTATAAAATTTTATTAAAAAGCACACCCCAAAGGAAAGACCTTATACAATCTTACCTTTAGAATGTGCCTGTAAATACAATTAGCTTATTTTAAGCTTTGCCTTCTGGGCTTCCCTCTCAGAATCAACCCTCTCAATAACAGCACCCAGCATTGCAAGTTTTCCTTCAAAATCCTCATAACCACGCTGGATATATTCTATATCATCAATCTGTGATACACCTTCTGCTGCCAGAGCCGCAATAACCAGAGCCGCACCAGCACGAAGGTCTGGGGCAGACATCTCAACTCCTGTAATATGGTCAACACCCTCGATATATGCTGTATTACCTTCAACCTTAATCTTGCATCCCATACGGTTAAGTTCATCAACATATTTGAATCTGTTCTCAAATATACTTTCAGTAATCATACTTGAACCATTAGCAAGTGCAAGAACTACAGCCATCTGTGGCTGCATATCTGTTGGAAATCCCGGATAAGGCAATGTCTTAACGTTAGTACTCTTAAGAGAACCTTTACCGATAACTCTTACCCAGTCATCTCCTTCTACAACTTCACAGCCAACTTCAATAAGCTTTGCTGACAGAGACTCAAGATGCTTAGGAATAACATCCTTAACCACAACGTCGCCATTAGTTGCCGCTGCTGCAAACATAAATGTTCCAGCTTCAATCTGGTCAGGAATAATGGAATAGGTTGTTCCATGAAGCCTCTGCACACCTTTAATTCTGATTACATCTGTACCTGCGCCCTTAATATTGGCTCCCATAGCATTAAGGAAGTTCGCCACATCAACTATATGTGGCTCTTTAGCTGCATTCTCCAGAATGGTATCCCCATCAGCGAGACATGCTGCTAACATAAGATTAATTGTTGCTCCTACAGAAACTACATCAAAGTATACATGACCACCCGAAAGCTTCTCAGCCTTAGTTGTAATCTTTCCATGACTTATCTGGACATCTGCTCCCAGCGCCTTAAAGCCTTTAATATGCTGGTCAATAGGTCTGCTGCCAATGTTGCATCCACCAGGCAGGGCAACCTGTGACTGTCTGTACTTACCAAGCAAAGCTCCTAAAAGATAATATGAAGCTCTGATTTTCTTTATATAATCATAATCAACATTCATGTCACAGATTCCACCACCGTTAATCTGTACAGAATTGTTATATACGTATTTTACCTTTGCGCCAATTCCTTCAATAGCCTGCAATAATACTCTAGTATCTCTAACGTTAGGTACATTTTCAATTGTTACAGTTTCATCTGTCATAATTGCAGCTGCAAGAATGCCTAAAGCTGCATTCTTGGCGCCTCCGATGGAAACCTCTCCCGAAAGAGGATTGCCACCTTTAATTATATACTGTTCCATTAAGCGCACCTCATTTACATGATATTAATAGGAGAAAATCCTCCTGTGCATAAAACACCACTATTTAATATTATATGTAGTTTTTTCGTTTTTGTAAACCCCCACATTAAAAAGTGTCTGGCGTAAAACCACACCAGACACTTAAAACCTGTCACAAAACACATATCACAGTTAATTCTTGTTTACATAATTCAACGGATTAACCGCAACTCCATTGAGCCATATCTCAAAATGAACATGTGGGCCTGTGCTGTTACCTGTATTTCCTGAGTAAGCGATAACAGAACTCTGGCTTACCTGCTGTCCATAAGAAACAGCTATGGAATTAAGATGGCCATATCTTGTCATTGATCCATCAGTATGACGGATATCTACGCAGTAACCGTAACCTGCGTACCATCCTGCTCTGACAACTGTACCAGAAGCAGATGCACGTACAGGTGTACCAATTGGACAACCCCAGTCAACGCCGGTATGCATTGAACCCCATCTGTAACCAAATCCTGATGTAAATGTTCCACCAGAAATAGGCTTAAGATATGTTGGAGGAGTAAGTGTACCCACAGCAACCACCTTAGGAGTTGGCTCCGCTGTAATAGTTTCCTCTACGTATGTCAAAGACTTCTGAACACCATTAACTGTTGTAATATCAGCTGTTACCTTATGATGTCCCTGAGTTCCCTCTTCAAGAACTCTTGAATATCCTCTATACTGTGTATCATCATCTACGTACTGGACTTCTGCATCAAAGTCCTCTTCATATGTTTTTCTCTCTGTGATTACTACTGATAATTCTGCCTTAGGAACTGTTACTATAAGAACATCTCCTGGAACAATCAGTGTATTCTCAGTTAAACCATCATTAAGTGCATATAAATCACTTAATGAAATGTCACATTTGTTTGCTATAATTGAAAGGCAGTCTCCCTGTTCTACAACATAGGTTGTCTTTGCCTCCTTCTCCTTAGTGATAGCGTCGTAGGCTTGCTGAACTGTCATAACATTAGCACCTCTTGCCGGTGTCTCATTAATTGAAAGTTCCTCTTCAAATCCTATACCAACAATACCATCCCTAAGAGAATGTACTTCTTCTGTATTAAGACCAGATGTGCCATTAAGGGCTGATGCAACGATGTCTGTTGATGTCTCCTTAATATCTGACTTAACCACCTCTAATGCGTATGTTCCATAACCACTGTCCCCTGAATCAAGCTTCACCTGGAACTCTTTCTTGGAATCATACTTCTCTGTAACCTTTTCCATCAGCTCCACAATTTCTTCCTTGCTGGAAAGAGTAACTGTAAAGTCATCCATTCTTAATGTGTAAGCTGTTGAATTCTCTTTGTCTGTCACACATTCAAACAAAGTTGTGTACAGTACATCCTCAAGCTGATCCTCGCTCATTCTTGATGCAACAACTCTTGACTCTTCTACAATATCAATGCTGTTATCAAGGTAGATTACCGAATCATATTCCTGACTAAATCTTAATCTTGCTGCTGCCAGAGCATCTTCTGCCTCTTCTCTTGTATTTGCTGCTCCAACTTCCTGTCCATTAAACTGAATACTGAAGTATCCTGCCTTATTCTTTAAGAGTTTCTTATCAGCAAAAGGAAATGCAACTATACACGCTAAACACGCAACGGTCATTCCACTTATCAATGTCACTTTCAAGCGTCTGCCATATTGTGTAAAATGCATCTTTATTGTCCTCCAAACTATATTCTAACCATCTGTAATGTTTTTGTAACAATTTTGTAACAAAGCCATATTAACATGACAGGTCAGGTTTGTAAAGCAAAAATGCCGATATTTTCTTAATTTTAACAAAATGTTCATTTTTTACATAATTGTTACAAATGTGTCATTTGTTTTTCTTTTCCACAGAATATCCGAATTTCCCCAGCTTTTTCCCCAATCCGAAATACTCTCCGTGGGAATATGTAATAAGATTTGCTTTTCCTAAATCAAGTCTTCCTTTATCGTCTAAATATTTTTCATCCACATGGACTGCCACAACCTGTGCAATAAACATATCGTGGGAACCAAGCTCCTTCACATCCACTACTTTACACTCAAGATTTACAGGACTTTCCCCAATAAGAGGTGCCTTTATTTTAGATGCTTTTTCAGCTGTAAGATGCATTTCCTTAAATTTATCTACATCCCTGCCAGACCTGACTCCGCAGTAATCAGTTGCATGGCACAGCTCCTCTGTTGTAAGATTCACCACAAATTCCCCAGTTTCACTGATAATATCATGGGAATACCTTTCTTTTCTTATTGATACAGACAGCATAACCGGGTCTGAACATATCGTACCTGCCCATGCCACTGTAATAATATTAGGCTTTTCTCCCTCCCTCTGGCAGCTTAACATAACTGCCGGTACTGGATAAAGCATATTTCCTGGTTTCCACTCCTGTTTGCCCATATTCTCAATCCTCTTTTCTACATTATTATAAGGTTGGTTACATAATTTTTTTCATCCACACCAATCTTACATTTTTCAAATCATACCATAAATAACACAAAATTGAACCATTAATCTGACATTTTTTTCTTCGTATTTGTAAAGATTTTTGAAAATTCAACTTCTATCATCTTATTGTTGCAAAAATTCTGCAATATTTTTTATATTGTGCAAAAATGTAAAATATGATAAAATACGTTCATAGAAACTTCGTGACAATAATAGAATATAGACAAGCGGAGATGATTGGAGGATTATTATGCTAGGTAATGTTATCGTTGGTCAGTCAGGTGGACCAACATCGGTTATTAATTCCAGCCTCGCAGGTGTATTTAAGACAGCAAAAGACAGGGGTGCCAAGAAGGTTTATGGAATGAGACATGGTATCAAAGGTTTATTGGACAGGCAGTATGTAGACCTTTCCGAGAAAATCAAAACTACTATGGATATTGAATTACTTAAGAGAACGCCTTCTTCTTATCTGGGATCTTGCCGTTATAAGCTCCCTGAGATTAAGGATGACCGTGAAACTTATGATAAAATATTTGAGATTCTTGATGAACTTGAGATAAAGTTCTTCTTCTACATAGGTGGTAACGACTCAATGGACACCATTAAGAAGCTGTCTGATTATGCTATTCTTATAGGAAGTGATATCAGATTCATGGGTGTTCCTAAAACTATTGATAATGACCTTGCCGTAACAGACCATACTCCTGGTTATGGAAGTGCTGCCAAGTTCATCGCTTCAACTATGAAAGAGATTATCCGTGATGGTCTTGTATATGACTACCCAACAATCACAATTGTTGAAATCATGGGACGTAACGCAGGATGGCTTACTGCCGCTGCTGCTCTTGCTAAAGGAGATGACTGCGAAGGTGTAGATTTAATTTACCTTCCAGAGAAGACATTTGACATTGACCACTTTATGGACAGAGTTAAAGAACTTACTGCCAAAGGACGTTCTATAGTGGTAGCCATATCAGAAGGTATCAGGGTTCTTGATGGCAGATACGTATTCGAGCTCTCTGACCACGTTGAATTCGTTGATGCATTCGGACACAAGCAGCTTGCTGGTTCAGCCAAGTTCCTTTCTAACAAGATTGGTGCAGAACTTGGTATTAAGACAAGAGCTATCGAGTTATCTACACTCCAGCGTTGTGCTGCACATATGACATCAAGAACAGATATTACAGAAGCCTACAACGTAGGCGGTGCTGCTGTTAAGGCTGCATTTGAAGGTGAATCAGGTAAAGTTGTTGTATTACAGAGAGTATCTGATGACCCATATATGTGCATTACAGCAACCCACGATGTTCACCAGATTGCCAACATCGAGAAGAAGGTTCCACTTGAGTGGATTACTGATGATGACTATGTTACTGATGATTTAATTCATTATATTAAGCCACTTATTCAGGCAGAGCTGTCACCTATTATGGTTGATGGTCTTCCACACCACCTGAATGTTGATATGTGATGTTTCGGTTATGGTGTAAACTCATTGATGATTCACGCCACATAGTTAAGCAGACTACTATTGTTAATGATAATCCGTCTGTTAATCGTACCAAAAAGATATTTGATGGTATTGAGGAAGCCTGTGTATCATTTGATTTAGGCAAACCTATATGGCTGGATGCCAATGTTAAAGAGTTCAAGCGTCACTCAAAAGTACGTTTTAACCAGGACAACTTCATAGAACATATAGATTTTTCTTATATGGAAGTTCAGGTTATCGAAGAAGATTGATTTTTCCTTTTTTATTTTTTTCACTCCTCTTTGCACCACAGGGTTAAGTTTAGCCGGTAATCCGGCATACTTTCCCTGTGGTGCATTTGTGTTTAGAAATCATAATTTATTTTTGCAATAAACTCTTGGAAAAAATAATTTTTCATGAAACTTTTTTGACTTTTTTGCATGTATGTAGTGTAAAGGTTGTGCACAACAGCTTGACGGAGGTGAACAGATATTTATTATGAGTGAATTTTCAGAAGAACATTTTGCAGGAAAAACCTTTGAAGCTATTGTCAGAATGTACTCTGATACTATTCTTAGAGCCTGTCTGGTCCACTGCAGCAATTCGGAAGATGCAAAGGACTGCTTTCAGAATACATTTTTGAAACTATATACTTCAGACAAGAAATTTAATGAGCCGGAACATGTTAAGGCCTGGCTTTTGACAGTAGCCATGCACGAATGTGCACAGCAACACAGAAGCAGATGGAATCGCTGTGTCAGTCTTACAGATGATTACAATTCAACTCTCCTTAATGAATTAGAATACTTAGACGACAGCAATTCCATTGGTGAAAGCGGAAGCGTGTTAGAACAAGTTCTTAAACTGGCACCAATATATAGAGAAGTAATTTACCTGTATTATTATGAGGAACAGGACGTAAAACAGATTGCCAGAACTCTTGGGATTAACACCAACACCGTTAAAACAAGATTATCGAGAGGAAGGAAACTATTACAAGTAAAAGTCAAGGAGGAATTCGGAATATGTTAGAAGAATTAAACCAGATACATGCATCGGAAGAGTTAATACAGGAAACACTTCAGTACTGTAAAGATAACAAATCATCCGGCAGAACAATTAACAATACAGAAACTAATTCTGCCAGAGTAAAAGGAATTACAAGAAAGATAAACAGATGGGCTGTGGCAGCTGCTGCCTGCGCAGGAATTGTGGTGATGTCATCTGGTGTGGCATTTGCCTACAATCAGGTAACTGGCGAAAGTATATTCAAGGCAATATATAAAGTTATTAATACTGCTTCATCTGCCAACACCTCCAAGGGTGTAACTGATGACAATGGCAATTCTTATGTATATGATAAGAATGTTGTTGATAACACTAAGATAAACAAGAATTTAACTGTCACCATGGATTCTTACGTTGTTAATGGCAACAAGGCAGAAATCAAATTTACTGTTAAAACTAACGATGGTTCACCGCTGAATGAAGTTACTGAAAACAAGATTCCAATCATGGCTAGAGATAAGTTTCAAGATATAAAGGTTTCTATTGATGGAGACACTATTAATAATTCAACCATGGATTTTAAAAAAGAGCCTCGTAGTGTTGACCAGATGAGAGTTGATGATGCAAACGATCCTTCTACTGCCACAATAATGGTTTATGTTTCTGACCCTCAAAAAGAAACTCTCCGTGGTTCAACTCTTTCATTTGAAATGGGAAGTTATTCTTCAACTTACTATAATTTGGAATCAATAGGATTTAAATACGACAACGTGGCAGAGATGTTTGCCAGCGAAACACTTGCAGATGATTCACAATTTACAGGAGATAACCAGTATATGTATGTGGACACAGATGTAGAATTAACTCCTGGTAATATGCATATTGTGTTCTCATCAAAATATCCTGACACATACATTGATAATGCGGGGTATACAACAAGAGAAAGCCGTGATAGAAGTAAGACATTTGTAATGACAATCGTCCCTGAAAATGATGCTGTTTCACAAGAACTTTTGTCATTATGCTTCCAGAACAAAACATCTGGATTTCCTATGGCACTTCATATTAATAAACTTTCTGATGGCAGAATTCAGATTGAATATGCAGCTGACTCTGACAGACTTTACAGCAAAGTTAATGATGGAATCAATACTGATACCAACGAGACACACCTTGCAAACCTTATTCTTAAAAAGTCTGTTGCTAATGCCCCTGAATCAGAAACTGTATATTCTAGTAATGATAAATTTTCATTTACATGCAAACTGGATAATGAAGAGGATACCATCTTAACTGAAACTGATATAAAGATTAGAGATACTGTATATACAGGAACAACAGTCAACATTAAATCTGTTGAGCTTACTGTAACTGAATTAAAACTTAATGGTTTAATATTTACTGATGACACAAATGATAAGAGATTATCAGTATCAAATAATAACTCTCCATTAATCACAATGAAGAATGGAACATCATTCCATGCAGGAAGCAAATGCGGCTCAGCATCCAATATGTACAACGATGACTGGGGAGCTGAATGGCTTTTACCAACCTACATCACCCCATCCGATGTCCAGTCTATAACATGGCATGGAGTAACTATTTACGAAGCTGAATAACCTGCACCTACGCAGATTTTCAGATAACCCTCATTCCTTTATAAACCCAGATAA
>CALZFR010000071.1 GCA_945648485.1 uncultured Eubacterium sp.
TATTCACTGGTGTGCAGACAATCACCAGCTTCTGGTTACTCTGGAAGAGAATGTATATACTGGTGGATTTGGAGAAAGAGTATGCCATTATGTTGAAGAAGCGTGTCTCAATATAAAAGTATTGAATATCTCACTTCCTGATGATTATGTGGAACATGGTAATGTTGAGATATTAAAAGCTGAAGAAGGAATCGATGCTGAATCAGTTATCACAAGAGTAGAATCATTTTATAACAATATTTAGAAAGGCTGTAATATGGCTAAGGAACGATTAGATGTTTTGCTTGTTAACAGGGGGCTTGCAGCTTCAAGAGAAAAGGCAAAAGCAATTATTATGTCTGGAAGTGTATATGTTGATGGCCAAAAAGAGGACAAGGCTGGTCAGACATTTCCAGAAGAAGCAAATATTGAAGTCCGTGGCTCAACACTTAAATATGTAAGCAGAGGCGGTCTTAAGCTTGAAAAGGCAATGGAATGTTTTGATGTCTCACTATCTGGAAAAATCTGTATGGATGTGGGTTCATCTACAGGTGGCTTTACAGACTGTATGCTTCAGAATGGTGCTGTAAAGGTTTACGCTGTTGATGTGGGACATGGGCAGCTTGACTGGAAATTAAGAAATGATCAGCGTGTTATATGCATGGAAAAAACTAATATCAGATATGTTAAACCTGAAGATATTGAGGATAGAATCCAGTTTTCCAGCATTGATGTTTCATTTATTTCCCTGACAAAGGTTTTGGGACCTGTAAAGGAACTTCTCACAGATGATGGAGAGATTGTCTGTCTTATTAAACCTCAGTTTGAAGCAGGCCGTGAAAAGGTTGGAAAGCACGGAGTTGTAAGGGATGCCAGTGTTCATAAAGAAGTTATTGATATGGTGATGAATTATGCTGTTTCTATTAATTTTGAAGTTTTGAATCTTGAGTTTTCTCCGGTAAAGGGACCAGAAGGAAATATTGAATATCTTCTTCATCTTCTTAAACATCAAAGTGGAGAATATAGTAGTATTCCTGTAGATTCTGGTGAAATTGTAAGAAAAGCACATGAAACTCTGGACAAGTAATTGTATATAATTAAGGTGATATCGTGAATAATTTTTATATTATATCAAACCAAAACAAAGACCCTGATGGTACATTTTCAAGACAGATTACTGAATACTTAAATAATAAGAATGTTAATGTATATACTGAGAATGACCACTGTGATTTGAATTCTGTTGATTATGTCATAGTTCTTGGGGGAGATGGAACTTTACTTAAAGCGGTAAGGGATTTTAATGGTGAAAATGCTTCCTTTTTAGGAATCAATATTGGAACCTTGGGGTTTCTTACTGATTCAGACATGAATAATTTTAGAGTCTGTATTGACAAAATTCTATGTGGTGATTATACAGTTGATGAAAGAATGATGATAAAAGGCTGTATATATCGTAATGGTGAAGTTATATACCAGAATACTTCCCTGAATGATGTTGTAGTAAACCGGTATGGAAATCTTCGGGTTGTAGATTATGATATATATGTCAATGATGAATATCTGACCAGTTATTCTGCTGATGGTGTTATTGTATCAACTGCCACAGGTTCAACTGCTTACAGCCTGTCTGCAGGTGGACCAATAATTCAGCCTAATGCAGAGCTTATAATGGTAACTCCAGTGTGTCCACATACATTAAACAAACGTAGTCTTATATTTGGCTCAAAAGACAAGGTTATGATAAAATTATGCGACTCAAAGAAACTGTCAGAAAAAAGTATTGCAACATTTGATGGGGAACATTATTATCAGCTTCAGACAGATGATGAAATAGTAATTACAAAATCATCATCTACAACAAAACTTATTAAAACCAATAAAGATAGTTTCCTTCACAGAGTAAGAGAAAAATTAATGTGAATTAATAAAGAGGATTAATATGAAAAAAGACAGACATAAAAAAATATTAGACCTTATAAAAGAAAATGCAATCAGTACACAGGAAGAATTGGCATCTGCCCTTAACCAGGCTGGATATAATGTCACACAGGCAACTGTTTCCAGAGATATCAGGGAATTAAACCTGACAAAAACAACAGCTGATGGCATTCCAAGATACGTTGTATTTCAGGGTGATGACAGTAATTTAAGCAAAAAATATATCAGAGTCTTAAAGGATGGATTTGTTAATATGAATATGGCTCAGAATATTCTTGTTATTAAAACAGTACCCGGAATGGCCATGGCTGTATGTGCAGCTCTTGACGCAATGCATTTGTATGAGATTGTGGGAACAATAGCAGGTGATGATACTATTATGTGTGCCCTTCGTTCTGTTGAAGATACCAAAAATCTTATGTCAAAGCTTTATGATATTTTAAAATAATTTTATTTTCTATTGATATATATTAATTAAAGTGTATAATATTAATTATTAATATAATTAATAAAGGAGAACATATGCTTATTAATCTTCATGTAAAAAACCTTGCTTTAATTGAAGAAGCGGATATTGATTTTAAGGAAGGTTTGAATATACTTACCGGTGAAACAGGTGCTGGAAAATCAATAATTCTTGGTTCAATCAATATAGCTCTTGGCAAAAAGACATCACCTGATATTATAAGACAGGGATGTGATTATGCACTTACTGAACTTACATTTCTGATTAATGATGAAAACAAGCTTGAGAAACTACGCCTTCTTGGTTTAACAGATCTTGATGATGGTTATATTATTATATCAAGAAAGATAACACCCGGCAGGTCAATTTTAAGAATTAATGGAGAAACTTTTTCGATTAATGAAGTAAAATGTATTGCCAGTATATTAATTGATATTCACGGTCAGCACGACAACAGACTGCTGCTTGAAGAGGACAGCCACCTGAAAATGGTTGACATGTATGGTGGTAAAGCAATCAGTACAGTTTATGATGAATATCTTAAGTCATATCACATATATACAGATATTAAAACCAAGATTAATTCAATGAATGTTGATGAAGCATCACGCAACCGGGAAATCAGCCTGCTGGAATACCAGATTCAGGAAATAGATAATGCAGGACTTTATCCTGGTATGGATGAAGAATTAGAACAGGATTTCAGAAAAATGCAGAATTTCCAGAAAATCATGGATGATTTATCTGTTGCAAAGAAGCTTTTATATGAGGATGAAACTAATATATCAGATTTATTAAGCAGTGTTATCAGGATGGTAATTGCAGCTTCATCCTATGATAACAGTATAAGTGAATGTGCTGACAATCTTTCTACCGCTGAAGATATTCTCAGTGATGCCCAGAAATTTATTAGTGATTACGCTGAATCATGTAGTTTTGACGAGCAGAGTTTTAAAGATATTAGTGACAGGCTTGATAATATTAATTCATTAAAACTGAAATATGGAAGAACAATAGAAGATATACTTGCATTTAGGGACACCCAGGATATGCGCCTGAATGAGATGATTAATTTTAATGAGTTATATGATAAACTTACATCACAGCTTGAATCAGCAGAGAAAAAACTTACAGATGCAGCAGTAAAACTTTCCTTGGTGAGAAAGCAAGAAGCAGAGAAGCTGTGTCGTGCTGTTTCTGCATCTCTTAAAGAATTAAATTTCCTGAATACAGAGTTTACTGCAGATTTTCAAAACGAAAAGCCTGGCACCAATGGTGCAGATTATGTCAGATTTTTAATATCTACTAATGTGGGTGAACCACAAAAGCCTTTAACTAAAATCGCTTCTGGCGGTGAACTATCAAGAATTATGCTGGCATTTAAATCAGTTGTGGCTGATAAGGATGATACGGACACTCTTATTTTTGATGAGATTGATGCCGGAATCAGTGGAAAAACAGCTCAGATGGTTGGAAACAAGCTAAAACAATTGTCTAAAAATCATCAGATTATATGTATTACACACCTTCCACAGATTGCTGCATTGGCTGATGAGCATTTTATTATTGAAAAGAATGTTTTATCCAACAAAACAACAACAGATATTCATGAGCTTAATGAGGAAGAAAGTGTCAATGAACTGGCAAGACTTCTTGGAGGTACTACAATTACTGAGGCGGCTGTTAATAACGCTATAGAAATGAAAAATTTGGCAAAACAATAATCAGTATTAGTGCAGATAATATCAATAGAATGATTATGGAGGTTGGCATATGAAAACCAGACATAGAAATCTATTGATATTATTTTTTATTGCTTTACCATTCTTAATAACCTTATTATATGTATATAACATATATTCGGATATTCCAAAAGAAATATACGTATACAGTAACAGAGACACCATAATCAGCCTGGATATTCCTGTTACTGCGGTTATTAAAGAAACCAGCCAGACTGTAAACTTTTCCAGACCGGTAACAATTCAGGCAAAGCAGACAGGCAATTATTCTCTTGAATACAAGCTTTTTAACCTGATTTCACTTCCTTCAGGGAAACTTTCCGTTCTTGATTCTGGCAATCTTTATGCAGGAGGTTTTCCGGTTGGCTTTTATCTTAAAACAGATGGAGTTCTTGTGGCAGATACAGCACAATTTACAGATTATTATGGCAATCAGGTTTCTCCCAGCAGTGATTCTTTATTATGTGGTGATTATATCGTTGATATTAATGGAGAATCTTTATCAGAAAAAAAGAAGGTAGCAGACATTATTGATAAATCACAGGGGGAAACATTAAACATAGGAATTATACGTAATGAACAATATGAAACCGTCAGCATTACTCCGGTAATGGACTCAGATGGAAAATTCAAACTGGGCATATGGGTTAAGGACGACTCACAGGGAATTGGCACTGTAACCTATATAGATAAAGATGGTAATTATGGAGCACTTGGACATGGAATAAATGATTCTTCGAGTGGAAATGTATTAAAGATCAGCAATGGTTTTTTATATAAAACCAACATATTATCAATTACCAAGGGACATGGCGATGTTCCTGGAGAATATATAGGGACTATTGATTATTCTCCATCAAACAGGCTTGGCCTTATTAAGGAAAACACCAGCTGTGGCGTATATGGAACCTTGTCAAAAGATAAATGTGATAATCTGATTAACCAGTATGACTTAAAACCTTTTGAGATTGGATTTAATTACCAGGTTCATAAAGGTGAGGCCTATGTTCAGGTTTATTTAAATGGCTGTATTAATGATTATAAAATCGAAATTACAGATATAAGCAATAAAAGTGAAAAAAATATCACATTTAAATGTGTTTCAGAAGAACTTCTGGAAAAGACAAATGGAATTGTACAAGGCATGAGTGGTTGCCCTATAATTCAGGATGGAAAAATAGTAGGAGCAGTCACCCATGTATTTATAAGTGATTCAACAATGGGATATGGTATATTTATCCAATCAATGTTAAATAAAAGATAATGAATATTATTGTGTCGAAATATGTCGATTTTTGCGATATTATTATCTTGAAACTGGTAATATTTGGAAATATAATATTGTTATTCTTAATTTGCAGCAAAGGGGAGGATATTAATGAACGACTTAAGAATAGCAATTGTTGATGATAATAAAGAAATGGTTGATCTTTTGTCATCAATTACTGATGCAGAATTAGATATTGAAGTAGTTGGAAAAGCCTATAATGGAAATGATGCAATTACAATGATTAGAGAAAAAATGCCCGAAATTGTGCTTCTTGACCTGATTTTACCAGGATGTGATGGATTTGCTGTAATGAATAACATTCTTAATGATGAGTCACTTGGTAACTATCCATCTTTTATCGTTATAAGTGCTGCAGTTGATGAAAGAATTATCCATGAGACATTTAAACTTGGTGCAGTGTATTATTTTATTAAGCCTTTTGACAACAGTTCGCTTATTAATAGAATTAAGACTATAGCCAGTGGGGTGCAGGAGGAATACTCTTCTTGTCCAAGTGAAATTATAATTCCAAAGCGTTATGTTAATGATGATATAATAGAAGATGATACAACACGAATGCTTCATGAACTGGGAGTGCCTGCTCACATAAAAGGATATAATTACCTGAGAGAATGTATTATTATGGCATATAAAGAACCGGATGTTCTTAACTGTATAACAAAAGTATTATATCCAACAATAGCAAAGCAGCATGATTCTACACCAAGCCGGGTTGAGAGAGCAATAAGACATGCTATTGAGGTAGCATGGAGCAGGGGTGACATCCAGACGCTGACATATTATTTCGGTTCTACAGTGGACAAATTTAAAGGAAAGCCGACTAATTCAGAATTCATTGCTTTATTAGCTGATAGATTAAGACTTGAATATAGGAATTTTTAATTGTATAATTATACCTGAATAATGAGATAGTTATAAAGGGTGTATTATGTACAGGAAAATCATTAAAGCTGTATCTGTTATTCGGAATAACAGTGTTTGCTGACACAATTACCGATTTACAGAATCAGAAAAATCAAAAAGAAAAAGAAATTGATAATATTGAAGACGAATTGGCATATGTTATGCTTCAGATGGACGAACTGGAAATCTCAATGGCAGAAAAGAATGACGAAATTCAGACTGCCACAGAACAATTAAAAAAAGTTCAGGTTAAACTTGATGCCCAGTATGCTGATATGAAACTCAGAATAAAATATATGTATGAAGACCAGACTACATCTCTGTCAGAGGTTCTTTTATCATCTGCTAATATGAGTGAAGTCCTTAATAAGGCTGAATATGTACAGCAGGTATATAGTTATGACCGTTCAAAACTTGATGAAATATCTGCTACAGCCAAAGAAGCCAGTGATATTAAAACAAAGCTGGAAAATGATATGAAAGAACTTGAAGACATGGATGCAGAACTTCATGATAAGCAGGCTTCGTTATACACAACTATTGAGGATCTGAAAAAAGAGCGTGATGATATTGCAACAAAGCTTACTACAGCACAGCAAAGATCAGCAAGAGCTCTTGCAAGTTCGTATTATATGTCATATGCAACCACAGCGAATAACGATTCTGAAGTGGCTAATGGCATTATTAATCTTGCATATTCATTTCTAGGAACTCCTTATGCGTCAGGTGGTTCCAGTCCATCAGGATTTGACTGTTCAGGATTTACTTCATATCTGTTCAGACAGTATGGAATTAACCTTTCAAGATCCAGTTCTGCACAGGCCTATGGCGGTCAGGCAGTATCTCTTTCAGATATACAGCCTGGGGATGTTGTCTGTTATCCAGGGCATGTAGGGATATACATAGGAGGTGGACAGATAATTCATGCCTCTGTTCCAGGTGACGTTGTCAAGATTGCTTCGATGAATATTATGACTATTACTGCGGTTCGCCGCTATTGGTAGTTTTTAATAATTTGCTTTAGAGGAGGGTAATTTATGAAAAATGTATTATTTATTGCATCTGAATGTGTTCCATTTGTGAAAACCGGAGGTCTTGCAGACGTTGTTGGTTCACTTCCAAAGTATTTTAACAAAGAAGAATATGATGTCAGGGTAATGATACCTAAATTCAAATGCATTCCATGGGAATATCAGGAGAAAATGCAGTACAAAACCCATTTTTACATTGACCTTGCATGGAGACAGCAGTATGTTGGTGTCTTTGAGATGGAATATAATGGTGTTATTTTCTATTTCATTGATAATGAGTTCTATTTTTCAGGACCAAAACCATACAGCTGGATTCACGAAGATGTTGAGAAATTTGCTTTCTTTAGTAAGGCTGCATTATCAGCTGTTCCAGTATTAGGTTTTAAACCAGATATTATTCATTGTCATGACTGGCAGACTGGCCTTATTCCTGTGTATCTTAAGGAAAGATTTGCCCAGGGTGATTTCTATCGTGGAATGAAATCTATTATGACTATTCACAATCTTAAGTTCCAGGGTATATGGAATCTTAAGAAAATTAAAGATATTACAGGACTTCCTGATTCTTTCTTTACTCCTGATAAGCTGGAAGCTTATGATGATGCTAATTACCTTAAAGGTGGTATAGTATACGCTGACCAGATTACTACTGTCAGCCCTACATATGCTGAGGAAATCAAAACTCCATTTTATGGTGAGCATCTTGATGGATTGATGAATGCCCGTTCAAACTGTTTAACAGGAATATTGAATGGTATTGATTATGAAGTTTATAATCCTGAGACAGATAACTATATTAGTGCAAAGTATAACCAGGTTACTTTCCGTAAGGAAAAGTGGAAGAATAAAGTTGATCTTCAAAGATTTCTTGGTCTTAAAGAAGACAAAAACAAGTTTATGATTGGTATTGTATCAAGGCTTACTGATCAGAAGGGATTTGATCTTATAGCTTATGTTATGGACCAGCTATGTTCTGAAGATGTCCAGCTCGTTATTCTTGGAACAGGAGAAGAAAAATATGAGAATATGTTCAGGCACTTTGACTGGAAGTACAATGACAGAGTATCAGCTAATATATATTATTCAGAGGAACTCTCTCATAAGATTTACGCTGCCTGTGATGCATTCCTTATGCCATCATTATTTGAGCCATGTGGATTAAGCCAGCTTATGAGCCTTAGATATGGTACTGTTCCAATTGTAAGAGAAACAGGTGGACTTAAGGATACTGTTGAGCCATACAATGAATATGAGTCTACAGGAACAGGCTTTTCATTTACTAATTATAATGCCCATGAGATGCTTTCAATCGTTAATTATGCCAAAGATGTTTATTACAATC